>JAQCJC010000041.1 GCA_027593245.1 Bacteroidota bacterium
AGGCAAGTCTTAATGTTAGTTTAAAACTGACATAACATTAGGTTGATTTAGAGATTTTGTGTTTTACTAAGTTTTTTAACTTATTGCAAAATAATATATAAATTTTGGTTAAATGTATTATCATTTATATTTTGAAATTAAATTTTAAAAACACTAAATTTGAGAACACATTTAAATATTGACTAATGAAACACATTTATTTTTTACTTTTTACTTTTTTTCCTTTAAACCTGTCTTTTGGGCAAGTCACTGAATTGTACTTCAGCAAATACGGAGAGGGTTCTTCCAACAATAAGTTTATAGAAATTTATAATGGAACAAGTCAAACTGTTGACCTTTCCAATTATGCATTTCCAAGTGTTAGTAACGCACCTACAACGCCTGGTGAATACGAATTTTGGAATAGCTTTACGGCCGGTGCTACCATTGCTGCTGGCGATGTGTATGTTATTGCACACCCATCTGCTGATCCTACCATTCTTGCTTCTGCCGATCAAACTCATCAGTATTTATCTAATGGGGATGATGGATACGCTTTAGTTTTAGGTACTGAAACAAGCTACACTGTTATTGACTGGCTCGGAGATTGGAATGGCGATCCGGGAAGTGGCTGGGCAGTTGCGGGAGTCACAAATGCTACTATGGACCACACCTTAACAAGAAAATCTACAGTTTGTGGTCCAAATAACGATTGGACTGCCTCTGCCGGTACAACTGCAGAAGATTCAGAATGGATTGTTGGAGCAAGTGACTCTGGTTGGGACACTCTTGGCTCGTATTCTGGTTGTGTTACAGACCCTACACTCACCATAACTTCACCTTCCAATAATCAAGTATTTGCCTCAGGGACTACATCTGTTACACTTTCTGTGTCTGTCGCCAATTTTGTGGTCGACCAAACACCTATAAACGGGGGTAGTGGAGATGGCCATATACACTGGACTTTGGACGGAAACAGTCAACCAATGAAATATGATACATTAGACGAAACTATAAATGTCGTTGATGGGGGCGCGCACACTGTTACTATGTTTTTAGTGGACAACAACCATCAGGCCATAAGTCCAGCAGTTAGTCAAACGGTTAGTTTTTCAGTTGCTTATCCATGTGATCTACAGATTGGTACCATTTCAGAAACTTGTGATGCAAACACTTCTGGAGTTGATACTTATACAACGACTTTAGATTTTACAGGAGGTGGAACTTCTCAATACACAATCAGCACAACAAACAATGTTGGAACGATTGGTGGTGATGATCCATCGTCAGTAGCGTCAGGTACCATAACGATTTCTGGAGTTAGTGAGGGTACAAATTACACTGTTAACTTCCTTGGAGATTCTTCAAACAGCAGCTGTGATTTCAATAGATCCATCACAAGTCCATCATGCGCAGGAAGTGTGTCATGTGCTAATGTAGGTGATGTCATATTTACTGAAATCATGCAAAATCCAAATGCAGTTTTGGATGGTAACGGAGAGTATGTTGAAATTTACAATACAACTAACAGTACAATTGACTTGGAAGGATGGGTCATTAAAGATGATGCAACAGCTACTGAAGCGCATACAATTACCAATCTAACCATTGCTGCCAATGGTTATGCTGTTCTAGGTCTTGACGCAAACAGTTCAACCAACGGAGGTTATACAAATGACCATCAATACAATTTAATCAGTCTTGGTAATGGTGCAGACGGTTTAATTTTGGAATGTTCTGGAACTGTGATTGATCAAGTCATTTGGGATGGAGGAACTGCTTTTCCTGATCCAACTGGAAAAAGTATGGAGTTAAAAACCAATAAATACACGAGTACGGACAACGACGATGGAGCAAATTGGTACGAAGCGACTACTTCGTTTGGAGCTGGGGATTTTGGAACTCCTGGAGCTCAAAACTCACTTTCGGTTCCTAGCGTCACAAATACTTATTTTTCAATATTCCCCAACCCCACTGCTAGCGGATTTGTTACCATCAGATCCAACCAAATGGGTGCGGTGCAAGCACAAGTTTTTGACATTCTTGGAAAAGAAGTCATTAGTACTGTGGTTAAAAATGAGCGTTTGGATGTTTCAAACTTGAATGCTGGAGTTTATGTAGTAAAACTTACGCAAAACAAAAATACAATTACTAAAAAATTGATTATCCAATAATCTTAATTTTTAAAACATTTTTTAAAGAGCGTTGCCTGTACAACGCTCTTTTTATTTTCTCTATTTTTGTGGTGCATTTGAACAATAATGGATTACACGTCAATTTTCGATATCAATTCCGAAACGGCTTTTACCAAAAAAGCACTTGAACTATTCAAATTTCAATTTGAAGAAAATCCAGCCTATCGATCATTTTGTGACCTCTTGTACATACACCCCAGCGCTGTCCAAAAATTAGAAGATATTCCCTTTTTACCTATAGAATTTTTTAAAACTCATAAGGTTGTTTCATCTAAAAAAGATATTCAACAGACGTTTACCAGCAGTGGAACTACAGGAAATGTAGTAAGCCAACACCATGTGGCCGATCTCAACCTTTATAAAGCAAGTTTTCAAAAAGGGTTTTCACACGTTTATGGCTATATAGAAGACTACACCGTTTTGGCCCTTCTCCCCTCCTATTTGGAACGTGAAGGATCTTCTTTGGTTTACATGGTAGAGGATATGATTCAAGAATCTAAGTACCCAAAAAGTGGGTTTTATTTAGATGATTTAGACGCATTAAAACAAACGCTTCTGGAGCTTGAAGCATCAGGGCAAAAAACCCTTCTTATTGGTGTGTCTTATGCCCTTTTAGACTTGATAGAATTTCATCAATTTGACCTAAAACACACCATTATTATGGAAACTGGCGGCATGAAAGGCCGCAGAAAAGAATTGATTAAATCAGAATTACACGCCATTTTAAAAAAGGGATTTGGGGTCAACACAATTCATAGTGAATATGGGATGACCGAGCTTTTGTCACAGGCCTATTCCAAAGGCGATGGCTTGTTTTCTTCACCACCATGGATGAAGGTGCTCATAAGAGATACTGAAGATGCACTAACAATTTTAGGCGAAAAAAAATCTGGTGGTATAAATGTCATTGATTTAGCCAATGTCCATTCTTGCGCATTTATTGCAACACAAGATTTAGGGAAAATTCATGAAAATGGCAGCTTTGAAGTGCTTGGTCGTTTTGACCAATCCGATATTAGAGGGTGTAATTTGATGGTGCTTTAAACCGCACGGATAATAAAGGTACTGCGCTTACCACGATTCAAAATGATATAGGTATCGTTGATTAAATCTGTTGCGCTTAATGTGTACGGCTCATCAACCTTTTCTTTGTTGACCGCAATTGAATTTTCTTTCAACGCACGTCGTGCTTCACCATTGGAAGCCAAAAAGCCCGTTTCTGCCGAAAGTGCCGCGATCATATCTAATCCCTCAAGAATTTTAGCTTTGGACACATCGGCCTGGGGCACCCCTTCAAAAACATCTAAAAAAGTGGCTTCATCCAGCGTTTGGATATCTTCTTTAAATGCTTTACTGTATAAAATTTGAGCTGCTTTTTCGGCATTTTCACAATCTGCGGTACTGTGTACCATAGTCGTGATTTCTTGTGCCAGTTGTTTTTGCAATTGACGCAAATGGGGTTGTTCTTTATGTGTATCTATTAGAGCTTCGATATCGTCTTGTTCTAAAAATGTAAAAATTTTAATGTACTTTTCTGCATCTTCATCACTGGAATTTAACCAGTATTGATAGAATTTATAAGGCGAGGTTCTTTTAGGGTCAAGCCACACATTTCCGCCCTCACTTTTTCCAAACTTTGAACCGTCAGATTTGGTAATCAATGGACATGTGATGGCAAAACCTTTGCCATTGCCCACACGACGGATTAATTCTGTACCTGTAGTAATATTTCCCCATTGGTCGCTACCCCCCATCTGTATGGTACACTGATGTGCTTGGTATAAATGTAAAAAATCGTACCCCTGAACCAACTGGTAGGTAAATTCTGTAAAGCTCATCCCTTCATTACTGTCCGATGAAATTCTGTTTTTGACAGAATCTTTAGCCATCATATAGTTAACGGTAATGTGCTTGCCTACATCACGAATAAAATCCAAGAATGAAAAATCTTTCATCCAGTCGTAATTGTTGACCATTAGTGCCGTATTGGGCAGATCGCTATCAAAATCTAAAAAGTGTGCCAACTGTTTTTTTATGGCTTCTTGATTGTGGTGCAGTGTTGCTTCATCCAATAAATTTCGTTCAGCAGATTTGCCCGAGGGATCACCAATCATTCCTGTTGCACCGCCAACTAAAGCCACAGGTTTGTGTCCACACCGCTGATAGTGTGCCAACAGCATAATGGGTACCAAATTTCCGATGTGTAAAGAATCTGCTGTAGGATCAAAACCCACATAAGCTGAACGCATTTGTTCCAAAAGATGTTCTTCTGCACCTGGCATAACATCATGAATCATCCCTCTCCACTTCAATACCGCTATAAAATTATTGGCCATTTTTTAAATTTTGTTTAACAAAGATAAAAGATTCAGCCATGCTGAGAAAAGAAAAATCAGTAATTTCGCAGCATGGTTTTAGTTACAGGCGGTACAGGACTTATTGGCAGTCATTTGCTCTATAATTTGACGCAACAAGGAGTGTCTATTCGAGCCATTTACAGAAAAGGTTCTGATATTGATCGAGTAAGAGAAATTTTCTCATATTATTCGAGCAATTCAGCAGACTTATTTGGCACAATAGAGTGGGTAGAAGCCGATCTAAATGATTTACCTAACCTAAGCCTTGCTTTTGAAGGTATAAAACGTGTATACCATTGTGCTGCATTAATTTCTTTTGACCCTTCTGATTATAAATTACTTCGTAAAACAAACATTAGAGGGACGGCAAACATAGTCAATTTGTGCATCAATCATGTTGTAGAAAAGCTGTGTTATGTCAGTACTATTGCGACTTTAGGTTATGATGCTGATTGCATCGATGAAGAAACCCATTGGAGCGGAAATCAAAATCAAAGTGTATATGCCATTTCGAAATATGGTGCAGAAATGGAAGTTTGGCGTGGAATACAAGAAGGTGTGTCGACCGTTATTGTAAACCCTGGCGTGGTACTTGGTCCAGGCTTTTGGGCTTCTGGTAGCGGCTTATTATTTGACTTGGTGAAAAAAGGAACTCCCTATGTAACTGAAGGGGGTACAGGCTATGTTGCTGTTCAGGATGTGGTTACAGCAATGGTTCGTCTCATGAATACTTCAATTGAAAACCAGCGCTATATTTTAACAAATGGACATCATTCCTATTATAAAATTATGAGTATGATTTCAAGGGAATTGAAGGCAAAACTTCCCAAAAAAATGAGCTCCTCTTTTTGGCTTGCACTCGCTTGGCGAATAGATTGGATAAGGTCCAAAGTATTTGGAAGAAAACGGAGGCTAACAAGACAACTTAGTTATACTCTTCAGAAAAAATCATATTACAGCGCGGATAAAATTAAACAAGATTTGGAAGGGTTTGAATTTACAGCTATTTCAGATTCTATTTCTTCGACGTCTCAATTCTTTTTGAAGGAAGTCTATTCTTAAGCGTTAGCTTTTGGTTTTTTAAATCGAACGCTGAGTCTGGTTTTACCAATTTGGTTTTTCGAATCGAGTCACGTATTCTTTTTTCTTCTGCAACAAGGTCTTGCAATACTTTCTTATCGGATTCTAGTTTCTTTTTTAGGCGTTTGTAAATAGATGCATAGGCCTCACTGTTGTGTGCGTAGTAGGTGTTGCTGTTGGCCAATTGAGTACTGTCGATGCCATATTTATCAAAAATATACTGGGTTGGATCGGCAATGTGCTTTTCCAAAATTTTCTTATTGATGCCTTTGGCGGCATTAAGCAACATAAATTCGCTTAATACCTCAATCATTTGATCCTCTTCAATCAAATTTTCTGGCGCTTTATAAGTGTTTCTATTACAAGAAACACAAAGGGTCAAAATAAGTAAGAAAGACCAAATTCTCATCGTTCAAATGTTAGACGCATGGCTGCATTTTGTTTAGAAAATTGTGCGTTGTGGTATACTAAAGAGCCATTCAGTATCGTATGTGTAATTCTCGATTTGAACGTTGTTCCCTCAAATGGCGACCATCCACACTTATACAAAATATTGTCTTTGGTTACCGTCCAAGGATTGTGCGGATCGACCAAAATCAAATCGGCATAATATCCTTTTCTGATAAAACCTCTTTTCTCAATTTGAAACAAAATGGCGGGGTTATGTGCCATTTTTTCAACAATCTTTTCTAAAGATATTTGTTTATGGTGATAGGCCTCCATTAGAGCCACAACCGCATGCTGAACTAAAGGACCACCGGATGGCGCTTTGGTATAAGGATTTGATTTTTCGTCTAAGGTGTGAGGTGCATGGTCAGTAGCTATGACATCGATACGGTCTTCTAGTAGAGCCTTCCACAGTGCAGCGCGGTCCGTACTGGATTTTACGGCTGGGTTCCACTTTATTAAAGTCCCCTTTTGATCATAATCTTCATCTGAAAACCAAAGGTGATGGATGCATACTTCAGCCGTAATTTTTTTATCCTTCAATGGGCGTTTATTAGAAAATAGCCCCATTTCTTTTGCTGTTGACAAATGAAACACATGCAGTCTTGCCCCTGTTTTTTTGGCTAATTCAATAGCTTTTGATGAAGAGAGGTAACAAGCCTCTGCGCTTCTTATAACTGGATGATATTTGACAGGGATGTCGTCTCCATATTTATCAACAAATTTTTTGGTGTTTTTACGAATGGTTTCTTCGTCTTCGCAATGCACCGAAATGAGCAAATCTGTACTTGAGAAAATCTTTTCTAAAACTTCGGGGTTATCAACGAGCATATTTCCTGTAGATGAGCCTAAAAATAATTTCAGCCCTGCAACATTTTTTGAATCTACTTTTAAGATTTCATCCAAATTGTCGTTGGTACCGCCAAACATAAACGAATAATTGGCATAAGATGTTTCAGCAGCGATCTGAAATTTATCTTTTAATTTTTCAATAGTAGTGGCCTGAGGAACGGTATTGGGCATTTCGATAAAGGAAGTAATACCGCCTGCAATTGCAGCTTTAGACTCTGTTGCTATATTGGCTTTATGTGTTAGCCCAGGTTCTCTAAAATGTACCTGATCATCGATCATTCCAGGAAGCAAAAATTTATTTTCCGCATCAATGACTTGGGTATCCCCATTTTTGGCGCTGATTGATTCTGAGATTTCAGTTATGAATTGATTTTCTATGAGTACATCGCCTTCAATGATTTTCCCTTCATTGACAATGCGCGCATTTTTTATTAAGATCGATTTTTGTTGCATTTATAGTTTGCCTGATAATTGTTGAGCACGCATTTGGATAACTCCTAAAATGGCCTCAGAAATAATTCCTTTGGTGAGTTTTGACACCCCTCTAATACGGTCGGTAAAGATAATAGGTATTTCTTTGATTTTAAATTTTTTATTTAGGGCTTTAAATTTCATCTCAATTTGGAAGGCGTACCCAATAAATCGGATCTTATCAAGATTTATTGTTTCAAGAACCTTGCGCTTGTAACACACAAATCCAGCCGTAGGGTCTTTGACGGGCATACCAGTGATAATACGCACATAAAACGAGGCAAAATAAGAAAGTAGAATTCTAGAAAATGGCCAATTCACTACGTTCATTCCTTTGATGTATCTTGAGCCAACTGCAACATCAACATCTGGCGATATGCATGCCTTGTGAAGAATCTCCAGATCTTTTGGATCGTGTGAAAAATCAGAATCCATTTCAAAAATATAAGAATAAGGATGCTGTAAAGCCCATTTGAAGCCATCGATGTATGCGCGTCCCAATCCGGATTTATATGGCCTTGATAAGAGGTGTAAAGAGCCTGGAAATTCCTCTTTCAATGCTTCTACTCTTTGAGCTGTTTTATCAGGCGAATTGTCGTCTACAACAAGAACATGTGCATGCTTGTACATAGAGAAAATAGTGCGCAACATCAGTTCAATATTTTCTATTTCATTATAGGTTGGTATGATAATGAGTGTATCCTTCAAATCATAATTTTGTTAGACAAAAATACGCTATTTTAACGGATCTGTATATACAAATATTCTTCTTAGATTTGTGTATGCTTAGAGAAGTCATAACAAACGATTGGTACGTGGGGTTTTGCCTCTTCAGTTTAGTCATTGTTGTTAGTGCAAAAAAAATTGATTCCCAACGCTTTTCAGGCTTCTTAAAGTTATTTAGCAATTCTAATTACCTGCGGATTTACTTAAAAGAACATACTTTTTTTGACAGCTTTGATACGCTATTATTTATCAATTTTTGTGTGAATATTATATGTTTTTCTTGGATTGGCTACCAATTGCTCTACACCAATGTAGACATGAGCTTTCTGTTGCTTTCTCAACTTTTTCCTTTTGTTGCCGGAGGAGTAATACTCAAAATCCTATTAGAACTGTTTTTGGGCTATGTATTGGATTTGTACAACTTATTCAATATCCTAAGCTTTCAACAAATAAGCAGCTATAACTTTATAGGCTTGGTGCTGCTTCCTCTAAACGCAGTCCTCGTTTTTGGGGTTAATTTAGCTCCTTTAGCCGTGATTTTAGTTGCTGTATTTATCTTTATAATATCCATAGCTGGAATGATAAAAACCATCCAGTCAAATCTTAACATTATTTTGAATAACTTTTTTTATTTTATTTTATATCTTTGCACTTTCGAAATTGGCCCCTATTTGGTAATTTATACGGTCGTAAATCGAGTTTAAATCAATTCTACAAGACTAATTAATTTATGAAAGTAAAAACAATTTTAGTTTCTCAACCTGAACCAAAAGCAGAAAACTCTCCTTACTTTGATCTACAACAGCAACAGAAAGTAAAAATTGACTTTCGCCCTTTTATACATGTTGAGGATGTAAGTACTAAAGAAATTCGACTTCAAAAAGTTGATTTTTCGAAGTTTACAGCCATTATACTTACAAGTAGAAACGCGGTAGATCATTTCTTTAGAGTTGCAGAAAAAATGCGCTTTAAGGTTCCCGACAGTATGAAGTATTTTTGTCAATCTGAGGCTGTTGCCTATTACCTTCAAAAGTATGTGGTATACCGCAAGCGTAAAATTTATGTTGGAAAACGCACTTTTCCAGAACTTATTGCATTAATTAGTAAATACAAAGATGAGTCCTTTTTACTCCCCTCTTCTGATAAGCTAAAACCTTCCGTGCCCTTAGCTTTAGACGAGTTGGGTGTGCGCTGGAAACAAGCTGTTTTTTATAAAACAGTAATCAGTGATCTTTCAGATTTAGCAGATGTTTATTATGATATATTAGTGTTTTTTAGCCCATCTGGAATTGAATCATTATTTCATAATTTTCCCGATTTCAAACAAAACGACACCCGTATTGCTGTTTTTGGAAATACTACAGTCAAAGCTGTTGAAAGCAAGGGGCTTCGTGTAGACATTGCTGCACCAACAAAAGATATGCCGTCAATGAGTATGGCACTTCAGAAGTACATCCAAAAAATGAATAAAAAGTAATTTTTTTTATAAATATACAATACGCCATCCCTTGGGGATGGCGTTTTTATTTGCTTTTTTTGTACCTTTAAACAATATCTAATTTCATGAAAAAATATATATTTCTAATCTCAAGCTTTGTATTGGTACTAAGTTGTAATGATGAAGCTTATGATAATGAGAGTAACGTTGACTCATCTTCAGCTTCAGGTGCTTCTGACTACTCGCCAAGCGGCAACAATGCTTATTGGATTTATGACGTTGCTGTGAGCAGTGCTAATGTAACCGAAATGAATTTCGCTGCAACAGATTCTGTGTATGTCAGCAGTGTAAATCAAAATTCATTCTTGTTAGAGGCCAATGACGATGGTATTGCTAATGGCAGTATGAATATAGTGCTCACCAACGGGTCATTGAGCAAGACAAGTACTACCTTGGTTTTTGATGGTGGTATTGATTTACCGGACAATCTAGCCGATTTGGGCTTCACTCAAGACCTTTCAATAGAGGGTATGACTCTTTTGGATTTGGATGCTTCTAACAATCAAGAGCTTTACAATGAGGAACGTAATTTTTCTGAAAATATTGACCTAGATGGGCTTGCAGTTCCTATCGATATCAGCAGTAGAATATCCACTACTAAGATAAATTTTCACGAAAACAAGGCACTTAATGGGACAAATTACTCCAATGTTTTTGAGGGTGAGTTCTCCTTAAATATCGAAATTTTAGGAATATTTTCAGTAGCAGGTATAAGCCAAACAATCTCTATTTTAGATGAACAAGACGTACTAAAAACAAGCTACTATTATGTAGAAAATATTGGTCTTGTTCGAGCTGAAACAGTTCAAGGCATCAGTCTCTCTGCACAATTAACCACACTACTTTCACTTTTGGGTGTGGACTTAGACATTCCAACGAACGTATCCATAGAGAACATTGAGGAATTAGTTGATTTCGCACTAAGTGACTAGGAACGGAATACCAAAATAATAAACACGGAATATAGCAATACCAAAAAGAAACCTTCCTTGAATTGAAGTTTGTTTCGTTTTTTCAGTACAACCAAGGGCAGTATAATGACTGCGAACACTAGCATCCAAAGTATGTCTCTGGATAAAATTTGAGAATCATCTACAGGGATTGATTTGACAATTGAAGTTAATCCTAAAACAGAACCAATATTAAAAATATTAGATCCAATAAGGTTACCGAGTGAAATAGCCTTTTCGTTTTTAACAAGAGCAATAATCGAAGCTGCCAGCTCTGGTATGCTAGTCCCAACAGCAATTAAAGAAACAGAAATGACCGCTTCGCTGACGCTCATTTTTTGTGCGACAACAACAGCTCCATCGACTAACAAATCGGCACCAAAAAACAAAGCTACAGCCCCAATAACTAGCCAAATTATTATCTTAAAATAAGAAACTTTGTCTGAGACCTCAATACTGCTGTCCAACTCTTGTAAAGAAGTTCTAGATTTTTTAATAAGTAAATAAATAAATACTAAAAGCGCGCTAAATAAAACCCAACCCTCAACTGATGAAAGGTAATTATCAGTTTTAAGAAAAAAGTAAAGAAGTAATGAAAAAATAACTAATGAAGGCCAATTGAATTTATAAAACAATTGATCCACTTCTAACGTGGTACAAATTGCGGTAATACCCAACACCAGTCCAATATTGGCAATATTCGAACCAACCACATTATTTATGGCAATGGCTGGTACTCCTTGAAGGGCCGCATTTAAACTCACCAATAATTCGGGAAGAGAGGTCGCGAAAGAAACCACAGTGAGTCCGATAACCATTTTAGAAAAATTCAATTTTAACGATAGCCCAACAGAAGCTCGAACCAAATATTCTCCGCCTATGACAAGCAGAACAAATCCTAAAATCATCAAAATAATATCCATCAAAGGAGTTTTGAACAAATATAGGTTATGAAACGAAAATAGCTTGATTTATAACAAAGAAATTCTATTTTTGATATATGAAATTAGTTTTTAAAGGTTTGGCAGTTTTGAATAAAGCAGTTCTTCCTAGCTTGACCAAGCGCAGAGTAGATTTGAGCAAAGCCAGTAAATTACAAATGGTGCTTTTGGGTTGGCGTACTTTTGTTACCTTGAGAGCCCTCGACTAAAAGATATTTGTTGTTTATTTTTTAATTATTCGTTTGTAAGAAGTCTGATTATTCCCTGTGATTTTTACAATGTAAACTCCATTACTTAACTTGTCCATTGGTAAAAATTTATCTTTTGTTGTATAAATTTTTCTGCCTCTTAAATCGAATAAAGAATAGGTTAAATCTTGTAAAATAGTATCAATAAACAGAGTGTTTTCTACTGGATTTGGATAGAATTTAATTGCGCTTAAGTCATAAGAAGGGGCATTTAAAGTAAAGGTTGTTGTACAAATTTCTAAAGAGTAATCATTCAAAATTCCAAGGTCTTCATTATAAAAATCTCGAATTCCTATAATCCATTGCCCTTGTGAATTTTTACCATCAAAGTTTGACAGTGAAGTTCCAGTCGGTTTATAAATTACTCCGTTTCTTACTTCACAAATAAAATCTGATGGAGCTTCATCATCAAAAGTAACATCAATATTGTCTTCATCAGTACAATCCCTATCAAACAAAACTGATTGGGTCCCATCTGGATGCTGTAGTACTATGTTTAAGTCTTCTATCCATGAATGAGTTACATCAACATTAAAATTAACATCCGAAATTATACTGTTTTCTGTAACGTCTATAGTATTAACTAAAAACTCCCCAAAAATATTTTGACCTGCTCCATCTGGAATATTTTGAGCTAAATTTTCAGCAGAGCTATACGTTATACAATTAGTTTCAGTAATATAATCTATTGTAAACGGAATAGTATTAACTGCATAAAAAATATGACTGTTCCCCCTGACCATTAAGCGGCAATTTAATGCTGGTGTATTGGGTACAAGAACATCATGAGACCCATCGTTAGGTACTCCTTGAGCTAGGACTTCATTAAAAGAAACTCCTCCATCTGTAGATAAAATAATATCAACCTCATCCGCATTTATTCCGTTGGCATCTGTTCCTGCAACATTCCAGGAAACAGTTTCCACTGACCCTGATTGCCACATCAAATCAGACTCATCTTGGGAAGTAACCGAAAAGCCTGACCCAGTATCGACTACAGTAACAAGCATTTCATCAGTGGCAACTTGCCCGGTGCCATCATCTCCAATAAAACCACTACCATTATCTCTTACAGTTAGTGCAAAATTTAGTGTTCTAGAAACAGAGGGAGTAACTTCCCATGTAGAAGATAGACTTCCTGAAACGACAGTTTCTAATTTGGGGAAATAGCGCTCTGGATTATTAGTTTGACTTAAAGATCTGTACAGTGGCCCTGTTTGCCAATTGGATTGAGGTGTTGAATTTTGAGGAGATTGTTCTGTATCGTTTTGTGACCAGTTGTATGTGAGTGTTTCATTACCATCTGGATCATCTGCAATTCCATTCAAAACAAAAGGTGTATTTGTTGGGATGATGTAATCATTCCCAGCATTAGCTGTTGGTGGTTGATTCTGTATATCTAAACCTACATCGCAAGTTGGAATAATAAAACCATAATATGAATTTAAACCAGTTTTGATATAACCACCTACATCTCTAATATTAACGTAATTGAAATGAGCATCATTGTTATTTTGTACGTTGGGTGGACAAATACCTGCATACCCCATAATCGAACTACCGCTTCCAGGCTCTACTTCGGTGTTGAATCCAGACCTACTACAAGAATTCATAGTATGAAAGCCATAAAATTGATGTCCCATTTCATGAGCTACATAATCTATATAAAAAGGATCACCAATGGGGTTTGAAGAGCCAGTCCATCCTCTACCCTTATGGAAAGAATTCTGAGAATTAGATGCGCAAACACAACCCAAACACCCTGCATTACCACCTCCATTAACATTATAATTATGACCAATATCATAATTATCAACTCCTATGACCTGATCTAGGGTAATGGCTGTTGTGGTGTTAAATTCACCTTGCCATGGATCATTTAAAGGATCTAGATATATTATTAAATCATTGTTAGCCACTAATTCTAATCGTATACCAAAATCTCGTTCATAAATTTCATTCACTCTATTTATAGAAGTAATCATCGCAGCTAGAACATTTGCTTTTTGATTTTCAACAGTACCAGAACCTGCGAAAATTTGAGCATACTCTCCAGTACAACTCAAGGCTAACCTATATTTTCTTAATTTTTGATCATCAATATCTCCTTGTCCGTTAACAAAACGTGATCTTCTTTGTTCATTTGTAATGGGAATATTTTGCTCCGTAAAACACTCAAAATCTGACTCATAACCATACACAGATTGTTTTTCAAAAATAATATATAATGAGTCATCGCTTTTACTGTAAGGTTCAATATAAAGCGTGGAACGCGTACCAGAACTAGAGAGTGCATGAAACCCAAGAGGGCTCAAGCTAAACCTAATAGTAGCAGTAAGGTCATCTATTCCAACTCCTTTGTAAGTTTTTATATTAGAGTATTTATTTTGTAAAACGGGATGCATTATTGAAGATTCAAAAACCTTAAATGTATTCAACTTTCCTGATGAATCAGGAACATCAAGCATAAAGTATTCTTCCTTATTGCTCTCTAGTTTAGAAGTTAATAAATTTAGGTCTAATCGGAACAATTTGTAATCTGAAAGATATTTGTCTTTATCGGACAACCTGTTCACTTTATTATTTGCGGATTCGGGTAATAATTGCCAAGGTGATAAACTTTGCCCATAAGAACCATATGTTATGATTAATAAAAAGTAGAAAAAAATGTTTTTCACATGCACTTTATTTTGTTTATTTTAAAAAAGTTTTAATAAATATTGTCAAATTATTTTATTAAAACATTAAACAAAAATAGAAGATTAAAAATCATAAATATTAAATTTATCAAAAAAATCCCAAAAAATAATTTATTATTCTTGGGGATAATTTTTGACCAAAAGTTTTGGAAGTTCTAACTTTATGATATGCTTAAAAAAATTATTTAGCTTTAAACTGTTTGATAAATAAAGAACTGGTAAAAGGGTCTGTGGATGTATACGATTTATCAGCAGGAATATATATCATTGTAGTGAATAATCAACATTGTGAATTTTTAAAAAAATAAAGTCTGAGATATTGAATTAGTTTTTCTATCTTGAAATGAATAATTTAATTTGATTAATATGCGATTTATAAAGTTTGGATGTTTGGTTTTATTGGCCCTTTCAATCACAGGATCAAAACCGTCTAAATCCAGTTCAAAACTAAATGTATTGTTTATTGTTGCTGATGATCTTAATTGTGCATTGGGTGCTTACGGCGACCCGCTGGCCATTACGCCTAATCTGGACAAATTAGCCCAAAAAGGGCTTGTATTTAATAATGCCCATGTTCAATATCCGCTTTGTGGTCCCTCTAGGGTTTCTTTTATGACCGGAATGTATCCCGACCAAACAAAATCTAAGGTTTTGAGATTGTATGTACGTCAGACCATTCCGGATGTTGTGACCCTGGGGCAAAAATTTAGAATGGAAAATTACCATTCCATAAGAGTGGGTAAAATTTACCATTACCACAATCCTAGAGATATTGGAACCGCTGGCCATGACGATTCTTTTACTTGGGATCAGACGGTCAATCCTTATGGACGTGATAAGGTTGAAGAATATAAACTTAAGAAGGTAAAGCCAGATTTTGATGGGGCAACTTTAAGTTGGCTGGAGTCTGATGGTACAGATGAAGAACAAACAGACGGTATCGGAGCTTCCGCAACCATCGATTTTTTAGATACTTTTGCAAAAAGTAAAGAAAATTTCTTTTTGGCCTTCGGATTGTACCGTCCTCATGTGCCATTTGTAGCCCCTAAAAAATATTTTGATCTTTATGACATCAATGATTTTAGTGTTACAGAAACATCAGATGAATACCTTAAAACGATTCCCAAGCCTGCCGCAGCTTCACTTAGAGCCAGAAAAGAACAAATAAACTTAGACCCCGCTTTATCAGTGACAATTAAACATGCCTATTATGCAACAACAAGTTTTATGGATGCACAAATTGGTCGGGTTTTAGATAAACTTAAGGAAACAGGGCTTGACAAAAACACCATTGTTGTATTTACATCCGATCACGGCTATCATTTAGGTGAACATGGGCATTGGCAAAAACAAACCCTCTTTCAAGACGCTACTCGTGTTCCTTTGGTATTTGCTGGACCTGGCGTTAAAAAAACAAAAAAATCTGTTGATGCACCAGTTGAGCTTGTGGATATTTATCCAACGCTTATGGATATGGTCGAGATGAAAACACCATCATTTGTCAGTGGTATAAGTTTGACGCCATTTTTTGATAATCCAGACACTTCCATTCGCTCATCTGCTTTTACTGAGCTACAAGTAAATAGAGAGAATATTAAAGCCCAAGGTTATGGGATTCAAACGACTCGTTATCGCCTCAACCAATGGGAATTTAATGGACGTACTGAGTATGAACTGTACGATCATAAAAACGATCCTGAAGAATTAAAAAATTTAGCTGATTTAAGTTCTTACAATGCTATTAAAGACTCTCTTTCCATTATTTTGAATCAAAGAATTGTAGCTGCTAAAATACGTCCTACAGGTTTAGGCCGACAAATTAACAATGCACGCCCATGGGATGAGCCCAAAAGATTTTTCCCAAAACCCAAATAATGCTATACTTAAAATAATACAAATGAGATTTAAAATACTTTTTATGTTGATGAGCGCGCCAGCACAGTTAGCCCATATGTTAGATTAAAAAACTTTAAAATATATCTACAAATTTTTTCAACCAATTATGCACAAACTCATACCAATATTTTTTCTAACTGTTTTAATCTCTGTCCATAGCCAAGATACCAAAAAGAAGGGGCTGTCCGATGTTTATAAAGATCATTTTATGATTGGTACAATTTACCATGGCGCTGTGTTGGGGAATGACAATCAAAATCCAAACCAAAAAAAGGAGTTTGAAATTACAAATAGAGAGTTTAATGCCATCACTGCTGAAAACTGCATGAAACCCATGTATTTAATTGATGAAAATGGAGTTTATGATTTTAAGGAGTCTGATGCCTTTGTTGCATATGCACAAGCTAATGGACTGACCATTATTGGCCATACATTGGTTTGGAAAAACAGTGCCCCAGATTGGTTTTTTAAGGGCGATGATGGAAAAGTGGTTTCTCGAGATGTTTTGATTCAACGGCTGGAAGCCTATATTGAAACGGTTGTAACTCGTTATAAAGGCAAGATTGCCTATTGGGATGTAGTCAACGAAGCTGTGGATGTTTTTAGAACTGAGGATGGCCAGAAATATGCCAAACTAAAACCTACACCTTGGCATGACATCATTGGGGATGATTACATTAAAATAGCTTACAAAGCAGCTCACAGAGCCGACCCTGATTGTAAATTGTTGTACAACGATTTTAATATGTATCAAAAGGAAAAGATTGATTTCATTATTACTATGGTTAAAAACTTAAGAGCGCAAGGAGTTCCAATTCATGGCATTGGCTCTCAAGGTCATATGTTTATGCAACATCCACTTTTAGAAGAAGTAGAGTACTGGCTTAAAGCATGTTCTAAAGCCAATATCCCACTTCACATCACAGAGATGGACATCAGCGTATTACCAAATGCATGGAAACACAAAGGGGCAAGTGTTGAAGATCGATTTGATTTAGCTGCAGAGTTTGACCCTTATTCCAAAGGCGTTCCCGAGCGAGTTTTGAAACAGCAAGCCAGACGCTACAAAGCACTTTTCAAATTGTTTTTAAAATACAGTGCCAATGTAGAGCGTGTGACGTTTTGGGGGGTCTGGGATGGTAATTCTTGGCGTAATTACCTTCCAATGCAGGGCCGTACAGATTATCCATTACTCTTTGATAGAAATTTCAAAAAAAAACCTGCTTATCATGCCTTGAAAGCATTGGTAAATAAAGATGATTAAATTTTTATTAAGACACTTTTGTAATCATAAAAAGTGAATAATTTAATTGGTAAAAAAGATTATTTCATATCTTAAAACAAATAAAAATGTGGTCAAATATTTGGCAGACGAAAATAAAAAAATCCTAAAACCATTGATTATCAGTGTTTTAGGATTAGTAGTTGTGACCTCGGCAGGATTCAAACCTGCAACCTCTTGAGCCGTAATCAAGTGCACTATTCAGTTATGCT
>JAQCJC010000042.1 GCA_027593245.1 Bacteroidota bacterium
GCATGCCAATTCAGGAGTGACTGAATATATACGCTTCATAAGACTAAAAGAAGCAGCAAAACAACTTGCAAATACCTCAATGTCTATATCCGAAGTTACCTACAACGTGGGATTTAATAATACTAAATATTTTAGAGAGTGTTTTAAAAAATTATTTAGGGAAAGCCCTTCCGACTTTATCAAATCCTACCGTAAGAATATAGACAACAGTTGATTCTTATGAACGACTCACAATATATATCCCTCTCTTTTGGAAATATATCCCCTCGTTGGAATATCTTCTTAGTCTTATCTTTGTGCAATATTCTCAAAACAATACAAGAGGAGTTTCCTCGTTTTTAATTACAAATTAAAACTATTGAAATGAACAAATACTACTTATTTATCTTGTTAATTTTTACCTCGTTTAGCATTCGGGCAAATAAGAATAAACCTAATGTTATCATCATATATGTAGATGATATGGGGTACCAGGACTTGGCTTGTTTTGGTGGAGAAAATCGTTTTACACCAAACCTTGACAGACTGGCTGCTAACGGTGTAATATTCACCAACTTTTACTCTGCTTCTCAAATATGCTCTCCGGCAAGGGCAGGTTTACTTACAGGTTGTTATCCACAGCGGGTTGGTGTACCTGAAGTATTATTATTATCTAAGAATGGGATAAGCAAAGAGGCAATTACAATTCCTGAAATGCTCAAGCCACAAGGTTACACATCAGCTTTGATTGGTAAATGGCATCTTGGCCATCAAAAAGAATTTCTGCCATTAAATCACGGTTTTGATTATTTCTATGGTACACCATTCTCTAATGATATGAAAGATGAAAACAAGGTATTGCCATTTTATGAGAATGAAAAAGTAATAGAGACCGATCCCGACAATAATATGCTGACCACACGCTATACAGAGAAAGCCATTCAATTTATTTCTGAACACAAAGATGAACCTTTCTTCCTATATCTTGCTCACAATATGCCACATACTCCGCTGGGCGTTTCTGATAAGTTCACAGGAAAATCCGGCTATGGCTTATATGCAGATGTAATAATGGAGATAGACTGGTCTGTGAATGAAATTGTGAAGACATTGGAGCAATACAATATTGATAAAAATACACTTATTATAATTTCATCGGACAATGGGCCCTCACTTAAGCAAGGAATCTTTGCCGGAGATGCAGGGGAGTTGAGAGAAGGTAAAGGGACTACTTTTGAAGGGGGGCATAAAGTCCCTGGGATTGTCTATATGCCAGGGACTGTTTTGACAGGGAAAATTATTGATGACATTTCATCTCAATTAGATATTTATCCTACAATTGCGGAGATAACAGGAGCTAAACTACCAGATTATCAAGTTGACGGAGTGAGTCTTTGGAATACATTAACCAAAGGACAGGCACATAGCCGAGATGTATTTTATTTTTTCCTAAAGTATGAGTTACAAGCTATGCGTAAGGGGGATTTTAAAGTGCATAATGCACATTCATATAAATCTCCTTATCCACAAAGAAAAAAAAGGAAAAGTAGTGAAAAATATAAATCATTTACTCATGAAATAGAAACCTCTGTATTTAATGTAAGAGAAAATCCGGGAGAAACAGAAAACCTGCTTGACGACCATATCTTTCTTAAAGATTCTTTCTTACTTGAAATGGAAAAGGTCTGTAAAAAAATTAACTCTATGTGTTTTCCTCCTGATAAACTGAAATAGCAGACGGGGAAAAGTTACTTCATCTATTATTTGCAGTAATATCTAGAACGTTTATGTTTTATTGTGATAACGGAGACAAAGTTACCGGGAGTGAATTCTGATGATACTGACACAAACATTGGAGATACAAAAATATAAGACGGTTATAAAAAGTATTAACACCTCATTGTTCAAATTGAGTATAAATCCGGCTGAAGATGAGAATGTAATGGTAGAGTACCTTGTTGTTGTGCATTCTCTTTACATTATGATGAATCAGTTTGACAATGAATTAAAAGCAAATCAATTTTCACCAACAAAACATTAATTTATGAAATACTTTTACTTTACACTTTTTACAATATTATTCTTTGGGTGCAAAAATTCACCTATTAAGAAAGATACAGTAATTACACCACAAATAAATAGTAGTGACTGGAAGAGTATTAGCTTACAAAAGAATATAAATACTAATGCAATATTTAATGAAAATCAAATTAGAATAACCTCACCTGAGGGTATGTCAGGCGTATATTATAAGTATCCTATTACGCGACATTTTGAAGTAGAGTGTGGCTTTGAACAGGATGATAATACGATATTGGCACTTTTCCACGATGATGGTGCAGGTAAGCCAGATATCAATAATTTTTCTGCCATTGGTGTTGAAAATATTGATGATACGATTTATGTATATGCGATAGATTGCCAAAATGGAATAGATAACGTTTTTGATAACACCTCAAAGGTCGATAAGGAAAATTATAGACATAAACTATCGGGTAAAGAGTACTCCATACCATTTGATAAAACGTCCAAGAAGTTTAGGTTGAGTTATGATGAACTATCCAGCTTTACTCACTTTTTTTATTCAGTTCAGAAAGAATTTGAGGGGGAAATTAAAGATAGTTGGATGGAACTTTTCCCTTCTCCTCCTTGGAATACTGACAATCAGAAGTTTTATGTCGGACTTTTATCAAAAAATGGAACTGCTACTTTCAAAGATGTAAAAATGGAGAGAACAGCTTTAGAAGATGAGTCCGATATTAAAACCGGATTTGCAGTTACAAAACGTAATTTTGTATGGAGTGGCAATAGAGGAGATGCCTATGTGGTTACATTTGGAGATGAATTTGCACACTGCAGCAAGGATTACAAATTTGTGTTTTGGGAAAAGATGAATGATATTCCGGCTTGGTATTTAGACAATCAACTTCTGTTTTCGTATGAATTTTGCGAAACTTGGGAAGGTGGTTATCCCGGATGCTATGAGCCGATGTCAGATAGGTTTCTGGCTTTTTCAAAAGTCAAAATCTTAGAAGACAATGACGTAAGAAAAGTTATTTCGTGGAATTATCAATTAAGAAATCCGGATTACCATTACCCTTATGACTGGATGGGGGGCGAAACTCCCAAAGCAGAGGAGCTTTATTACATTTATCCTGACGGTTATATTGTTCGAGAAATTAAATTTTTCCAAAAGTTAGATACTGAATTTCGGAATTGGAATGAGGTTACAGAGTTTATCTTAATTGCTGGAACTCAGACCTATCCAAGTGACCATGTGAAATACCCTGCACTAACCATTTCAAATATGGGAAGTGTATCTAAACAGTTTTTATTCGATAAAAAACAGCATCCACAATCTTTTAATAGTGATGATTGGGATGCCTATGTCATTTCTGCTCATTTTCTGAATCACCCTGATGTGTTTGGTTCGTTTATACAAGAACATCAAAAGGGGAAGGAACTACTCTTTGAAGTTAGTTGGCATACGACCAATTACAAATTTGCACATTGGCCTGTAAATCGGATTCATTACAAAAGTGATTTTTCAACCCAATTGCCCTGGAAGGGGGTAGTGAGTCATACTTCTTTAGTTGGTGGAGGCTCCCGTTCTAATAAGGAATGGTCCGAAAACTACCAAACAGATGATGATGGTCGCAAGTTCAGACAGTGGCAAGCATTGCTTGGTATAGTAAACAATGATGTTACAGCTGATGAAATGACCAACTCTTGGGGTAATGTCGCTACAATAGATAACGTCAGCTCTGATGATGAGTTTGTGACATACCAAAAGGCAGAGCGGACATATATTTTTAAAGACAATGGTGATAATCAACTTTCATTTGAGTTATTACCGGAAAAAAACTTAATAAATCCTGTGATTAAAATAGAAGATTTTAAAGGGCAATCTGATAATATTAATGTCTTTATTAATGGAGATAAAGTCCACTTTAAAACGGTAAAACTAGCGAGTAGTACACTTTTAATATGGTGTGAAGCATCGCTTCTAAGTCTCACACAAATAACAATTAATTCAAAGTGAAAATGAAGAGAAATCTATTATTTATAATTTTAAGTCTGTTTGTATCATATAATCTTTGGGCAAAGAATACTGAAGAACCAAACATCATTTTTATATTAGCTGATGACCTCGGTTATGGTGATTTGTCTATGCAAGGAGCAACCGACCTCTTCACGCCTAACATTGATAAGATACTAGGAGAAGGCATGCGATTTACAAATTTTCACTCCAACAGCAAGGGCTGGTCGCCCAGTAGAGCAGCATTACTGACCGGTCGTTTTCCCGATGAAGTAGGTGTGCCTGGAGTAATCCGACAATGGGACAATTCGAATTTTGGTTACCTCTCTCCGTCAGTTATTATGTTACCCGTTATTTTGCAACAATTAGGTTACAATGCAGCATTGATGGCTAGGCACCTGGGTGGAGAGCTACCTAATCTTCATAATGATAGAGGTTTTCTGCACTATAAAGAGTGGCTTGCCGGAATTATAGATGATTATAATAAACATACACGAGGAGGTGTTAATTGGCTAGGGCATAATGACAAAGAAATATGCAAAAGCCGGAGCAACACCTTGGAAAAAATCAAAAGAATAATTAACTTTTAAACCATTACTATGTTAAAAAAATTAGCATTTAAAATTTTATTTATGGGCAGTATTGTTCTGTTTCTCTCGGCTAAACAACAGACGGATTATCCTAAACAACAGACGGATTATCCTAATATTGTCGTTTTTCTGACGGATGACCAAGGTTATGGGGACATTGGCTTACACGGTAATGATGATATTGAAACACCTGTTTTAGATGATTTTGCGTCGCAAAATATTCGTTTCGACCATTTTTATGTAAGTGCGGTCTGTGCACCCACAAGAGCTAGTATTTTGACAGGTAGAGACCATTTGAGAACTGGTGTACATTGGGTAACTCACCGTGAAGAGGTGATGCGTTCCGAGGAAGTAACGATTGCAGAATGTCTGAAAGAGGCGGGATATGCTACTGGCTGTTTCGGCAAATGGCATAACGGGGCGCAATTTCCGGAGCACCCGAATAATCAGGGGTTTGATGAGTTTTTTGGTTTCTGCGGAGGACATACCAATAATTATTTTAATCCACTGTTGGAGCATAACGGGGAGAATATCAAGACCAAAGGATATATCGCTGATATCCTAACCGATAGAGCGATTGATTTTATAAAAGACAATAGGGAGAAACCCTTCTTTTGCTATGTTCCGTATAACACGCCTCACGGTCCCTTGCAAGTACCTGAAAAGTACATCAAAAAATATAGAGAGAAAGGTTTGTCACCATCGTTGTCAAAGATATATGGAATGTGTGAGAATATTGATGATAACGTTGGACGTGTGTTAGATGCTTTAGACTCTTTAAAACTGACAGATAACACTATTGTGATTTTCATGTCAGATAATGGACCGGCAACTTATAGATACAATGCAGGTATGAGGGGTAAAAAAGCTCAAGTTCACGAGGGTGGACTGCGTGTGCCTTTCTTTATGAAAATTCCTAATAACGAGAATGCTAAATCGCTCTTAATAGATGAGCCTACAGCACATATAGACCTATTACCTACTTTGTTAGATCTATGTAATATACCTTATCCTGCAAATGTAAAGTTGGACGGAATTAGTCTTGTCCAAGCCATTGAGGGTGATGTTTCGTACTTAAAGAACAGAGAAATTTATACCCATAATCAACCCTGGGAGGTGTTTGAGGCAAGTTGTTCAGGAGGTTATCGAGATGGACAGTACCGCTTGGTGTTGAGTAGAGAAAGAGAAACAATGCTATTTGACTTGAATGCTGATCCTTTACAAGAAAATGATTTAGCACAGGAAAAGAACGACCTACTAAAGGCAATGATAAATAAATATCAAGCGTGGTTTAATGATGTAGTAGATGGTGGAATGAAGCCAATACCTATCTCAATAGGCTATTCGCAAGCTCCTGTTATTTACTGCCCAGCCCACGAATCCTTTCCTCAAAATGGAGCAACATACAGTGGCGAACACGGATGGGCTGAAGAATGGGTCAGGAATTTTAATACACCTGATGCCTACACGCTTTGGCATATGAAAGTAGTTGAGGATGGCAAGTATAAGGTGAAGCTTAAATATGCCTGTTCAAAGGCAAATGTAGGCTCCAATATTGAGATATCTATTGGTGATGAATCGCTCTCCAATCGAGTAACCGTACCGATTGAACTTGAAAAAAAAGAGACAAATATTCCTGATTGGGGGATACTTGAAATGGGAGTCGTGTTTTTAAAAAAAGGAGAATTTCCGATGATACTAAGAGCAAAAACGATGGCAAATACAGATGCAATTCATGTTAAAGATGTCATAATAGAAAAAGTAGAATAGTCATATCTCAACAATCCAGTTCTTCACAAACTTGTTTAAGATGTCCAAGCATAGTTTAATTCTAACGTTTTTAGCTTAAATGATGTGCTGTAATTTCTGTTTCTTTTTTTCATGATTCAAAGTTAATTTATGGAACTTTAAATCTCGCACCTTTTTATCTAGTATAATATAGTAAGTCCATTAAAGGAAGATATTCAATTGTAATCTTTAATATCAACGAATCGGTTTCTGTCAAGTTGGTAAACCTCTTAATAATAGAAAAATGGAGTTTTACCCCCTTCGTTTGAATATTTCACCCTTTGAAAAAATCAATTGTCATTTATGTTTGCAAAAGAGTTTTTAACAAATTGGATTTTCTGCCGAAGGACAAAGAAAATTTAATATTTAAAGCATGATTAAACCAAACCAACCTTCCGGAAGTTTGGTAGGCCACAATTAAATGGATTTTGTTTATAAGCCAAATAAAAATAGGGTAAAAGAATCAATTTGAATATTTAAGTAATTTGAAATATAACTTTATTAACTTTTAATATCTATTTTATGAATGAAACAAACTATTCTGAATCCAATCCAATTTCACATAATTTTTCGATTCGACTAATTAGGATTTCAAAAATTATTGTTTTCTCCATTATGTTTGGGGTAACTCCAGTTTTTGCAAATCAAGTTCAACCACAAAGAACAATCAATGGAACAGTTACCGATGATGGAGATTTTCCGTTGATGGGTGTTTCGATAATTGTGAAGGGAACAAATGTTGGAACCATAACCAATTATGAAGGGAAATATACACTTCAAATTCCTGAAAATGCTGAATTATTAATATTCTCATTTATCGGAATGACTACTCAGAAGGTTATTCTGGGTTCTGAAAATGAAATTAACATTGTGATGACCGAAGCCACAACGGGTTTGGATGAAATTATAGTTGTTGGTTACGGAACACAAAGTAACCAAAAAGTAAGTGCTGCTATTTCACAGGTTTCAGGCCGTGAGCTTGAAATTGCTAAGCGTCCAGTTGTAAATACCCAACAGGCGCTGATTGGAGCAATCCCAGGACTTACGATAGATCAAACAAGGGGTCAACCCGGTGCCGAGGTGGATATTTTTGTTAGGGAAACAAGTGCACTGGCAACAGAGGGAAGAGGAGCAATGGTTCTCATTGATGGATTTGCCGGTTCGTTTTCAGATGTGTCACCAAACGACATTGAATCGGTTTCAGTATTAAAAGATGCTGCAGCAACTGCGATATACGGTGCCAGAGGTGCAAATGGCGTTGTTCTAATAACCACAAAAAAAACACGAAGAAACGAAAAATTAAAATTAACCTATAGTTTCAACCACTCCAGTCAAAGACCGGCTTCTACTCCACAAATGTCCAATTCGCTTGAATTTATGGAATTCTTAAACGAAGCCAATCTTAATGAGACTTTAATAAACAATCCAGGTACCAATCCATCAACAGTTAATTTGCCTTTTTCTTCGGAAGAAATTTCAAAAGCCCAAAGCGGATTTTATCCTGAAACACAATGGCTTGAAGAATTGTATAGCGAAGATGCAGGACAAACAATGCATAATCTTGGAATAAACGGTGGTTCCATGAAAACGGGATACCTAATAAACTTCAGTAGCCTGAACCAAAACGGGTTGGCAGTTGGTTCAGACAATTTAAAACGTTACAACTTGAGAGTTAAAATCGATACTGACATTACTGAATGGTTAACCGTTGGAACCAATGTTTCTTTAACAAACCGTGATATTCAGAAGGTACCTATTAATGAAGGAAACGGGGTTAGAGGTAGACCTTTTTTCCCTGTTCAGCTTGAGGATGGGACATTTGTTAATAAAGGAGCTGCAGGAATTGATAATCCGGTGGGGAACGCCCAATCTGGTTCGTACGATATCACAAAAAGAGACGGACTTAATTTGCAGATGTACGCAACCTTAAAACCAATTAAAGGACTAACACTTGAACAAAGAGTATCTTTTGACCGTACGAACGAATTCCAAGAAATTTGGCAAACACCTTACGAAATTGCCTTAATGGACATGGACCTAAATGTTACATCAACGATATCTCCGGTTGCTGCTAATAGAAGTCTGTTAATGCGTTCTTCAAGAGCAGATAAATTAAATGCTTTAACAACTATACTTTACAAATATAGTCTGGACAATCAACATAATTTCAATACACTTTTGGGTTTCCAAACCGAGCAGGGGGAAAGCATTCAGGTTGAAGCAGAAAGATTTAACTTTATTCTTCCAACACTCCAGGACCTGAAATTGGGACAGGAGATTAACGGATTAGGTAACAGTTCTGACCATGGGGGAAACCGCACTACGATGTCGTATTTTGGAAGATTAGGCTACGATTTCAAGGGAAAATACCTTGTCGAACTAAACTTGAGGGCAGATGCCAGTTCCAATTTTGGACCCAATAACAAGTGGGGTTATTTCCCTGCGGTTTCGCTTGGCTGGAATGTAAAAGACGAGGCTTTTCTTGATCAGGTCGGTTTTATTGAAGCTTTAAAATTAAGAGCTTCCTGGGGATTAAGTGGTGACGATGGAAGTATCAATGTTATAGAAAATGCTCTCTTTAACCCTTCCGGATATTCACTTGGCGGAGTTTTAGTTCCAACACTTGAATTGGGGCGTTCAATAAATCCCGATTTGAAATGGGAAACTTCAGAAAAAATAAATATAGGTGTTGATTTTGAACTTGCAGACGGTCTTTTTGGTTTGAGCACAGAATACTATATAGATAAAAGGAAAAATATTATCACTGAACTTCTTACTTCTGAAGAATCTGGGCTGGGTGGAGTTCTAGATAACGTTTATGATGCAAAAGTTTGGGGGTGGGAATTTGACCTGACACACAAAAACAATATTGGTAAATTTAGGTATAATACCTTTTTTAATCTGACTTTTTATAACAGTGAAATTACAAATTCCGGAGGGGTGAGCCCTTTGAATAATTCAGCCACAAATTACCAAGATGTAGGGCTGCCGATTCGAGGAAACTGGTATGGCTATAAAGTAGAAGGATTATTTAATGATGAAGCAGATATAAGCGAATGGAATGTCGATCAATCTGCGGTTTCTGCAGGAGATGCTATGGGACGTTATCTCGGAGGTTTCAAATATATTGACCAAATAACTGTTGATACAGATGGAGATGGAATTCCTGATGCAGTCGATGGTGTAATTAATGCTGATGACCGTGTTGTTCTTAGAACAAATACTGGTGATAATTTCAGGGTTGGTTTTGGACTGGGAGCATCTTACGAAGGTTTTTCTCTTTCGGCTCGTTTTTACGGAGTGCTAAAAGGACTTGAATGGTGGAGAAGCTCAAATATTACAAAAATATTCCCCTCAGATGTAGCTTCTTATACATATCAAACAGATGCCTGGCGACCAGATAATCAGGATGCTCTGTTTCCACGGGCTACTGCTTCTGATGTTCTTTATGATACTGATGTGGATTATTTTATACATGAGAATTCTTATATCAAACTTCAAAATGTTAGTTTGAGTTACACATTTAACAAAAACCTGATTGAGAAAATACAATCTGTAAGCGGATTGGATATTTATCTATCAGCAGAAAACCTTGGAGTAATCTGGGCAAATAATCCTGCTTATAATTATGGTTGGGATCCTGAATTAGGAACGGGCAATGCTAGGTATCCTCTACCTTTAACAATGTCGGTTGGTTTTAATATTAATTTTTAAATTATTGAATTATGAAAAATGGATTTTTAATAATAAGTATTGTTGTATTGATTATTACAACTGGGTGCGATGTTGATGAATTTCTTGATAAGGGCCCGCTCGATGAATACAGTTCATCTTCAGTATTTAAAACAGAAGCCGATATGATTATAGCCTCTAACAAACTTTATACATTTTTACCTGAGCTTGATCATAAAAATGGTGAGGCAAGAGTATGGGTTTGGACAGATGATGGTTGGAATAGAAATTCTGGAAGTGTAGCGGATTTAAAATTTTTAACAAGTGATAAATTCCTAAATTTTTACCGTTATGAAGAGATTAGAGAATGTAATGAATTTATTGCAAGGGTACCAGGGGCTGAGTTTACTACACCTGAAATAGGCTCCCAGCTTGCGGCTGAAGCCCGGTTTATAAGAGCTATGCTGTACGAAAGAATGGTGTTTATTCATGGCGATATTCCTCTAGTTATTGAACCACAATCCTTAGATTTCTTCCCTGAAAGAGCTGGACAAAGAGAAGTTGTATTTGATTTTATTCTTGATGAACTCGATGAAATAACAGGTATTCTACCTGCATCTTATAGTGGTGTTGATGAAGGTCGTATAACAAAATGGGCGGCATTAGCATTAAAAGCACGTGCCTGTCTAAATGCCATTGGTTGGCATTCTAATCCTGAATCGCTATACGATATGGCCGAATCAGCTTGCCAAACCATAATCAGTCAGGGAGGTTTTTCTCTGGATTCAGGAATAACTGGATTTCAAAGACTATTCCTGGCAGATTCGGATATTGGCGGTGGAAACCAATCAAATGGGGTTCTTTTATCACGGGCTTATATTGAAAATGTATTGGCTAATAAACATTCAGCCAATTGTCTTCCAAGGGGATCCTATTATGGAACCGGTGAGCAAGCAGGAAACAACCAGGCTCAATATGGAGCCACTTGGAACATTGTTCAGGCATTCCAGACTATTAACGGTTTAGCTCCTGTTAATGATCCTGCCTATAATCCTGCTGATCCCTTTACGAATAGGGATCCAAGGTTAGGAGCTTCATTTATCTTACCGGGTGACCAATTACAAACAAGAGGAGGTGCTGGTACGGAATTTTATAACTACACACCACACCCTAAGGATAAGGGTCTTAAGGATGATATGGCC
The DNA here is from genome assembly GCA_027593245.1 of Bacteroidota bacterium. GTDB lineage: Bacteria > Bacteroidota > Bacteroidia > Flavobacteriales > Flavobacteriaceae > UBA3537. Next base: position 11,271 of record JAQCJC010000042.1, read on the forward strand.
AGTCGTAATACAGGAATGGATACAGGTTATCTGGTTAGAAAATACTCGGGGCTAAGTATCGATGGAAACAATACCCTGACCTTTCCCAATTCCCGTCAGGGAGGAGCAGATTTTAAAATAATTCGCTATGCTGAAGTATTGTTAATGATGGCTGAATGTAAGGCTGCCGATAACAATTTTGCAGCACTCGATTATATTAACATGGTGCGTGAAAGAGTTGGCATGCCTAGTTATGAAAGTATAGCCAATGTTCCAGTAAGTCTAATGAATGGAACAACGGGTAATGTGTTGATTGATGCAGTTTTACTAGAACGCAGGTATGAGTTCTCGGGTGAAGCACCTCACAGGTGGGTAGATATCTGGAGATATAAACTTGGTACTCAGGTTTACGGTCCTGTTGAAGGAATGCCGGTTGACAATAAATTACCGGGAGACTTGGAAGGTCCACGAACTAACTATGCAAATACTACAAGGGTTTGGGATGATAAATTTTATCTTTTCCCACTACCTCTAAATGCCCTGGATATAAATCCGAACCTATTACCACAAAATCCAGGGTGGTAAAAATATTTTTTAATGTAATAACAAGGATTTGGTTTCTAAATTAAATCCTTGTTTTATCTACGTGCTTTTTTGACACGCATGATTCAAACAATCAGAATTTTTTATTCATGTTATGAATCTGAAAATCACATATTATGTAATCCTCTAAATAATGGAAAATGCAGTTTTATCCCTTCCCTTCCTAGGTTTGAATATTTTTTCCCTTTGAAAAAAACCAATCATCATCCATGATACAATTACGCTAAAGTTGATACCGATTAAGAAAAATATCAAGGTGTTTAAAGTTGAAGGAAAAACACACATAAAGTCTACCATACACAACAATTTTTACAATATATCCGATATTGACCAAGGAATTTATTTTGTGTCAGAATCAATTGTTATCTCTGCTTGTACGGAACAAATGTTCATTAAATAATTATAAAAACAATGAAAAAAAGTGCTCTAATTTTAGGTTTAATATTAATAAGTATGAATTTACTTGCGCAGCAAGTTTTAGTGCAAAAACTAACTGAAAACTGGCGTTTTAAGCAAACAACATCAACGGAATGGCTACCAGCCGATGTTCCGGGCTGTGTTCATACAGATTTGATAGACAACCACCGGATAGATGATCCGTTTTATCGTGTTAATGAGAAAGAGATTCAATGGATAGGCGAAAAAGATTGGGTATATCAGTCAGAATTCGATGTTAGTAACGAAATTCTGCAAAAAAAGAATGTCAATATGGTATTCAAAGGTTTGGATACCTATGCTGATGTTTACCTTAATGATAGATTGATATTAAAGGCTGATAATATGCACAGAGGATGGGAAGTTGATGTGAAAAAGCATCTAAGGCCAGGTCAGAACTCTTTAAGGATTAATTTTAAATCTGTTTTTAAAGTAGATCTGCCTAAGTATCTTTCTGCTCCGTTCAAATTGCAGGCTTGGCCAAATAACGACCAAAATAGCGAAATCTGGCTAAGCCTATATGCACGTAAAGGAGGATTTCATTACGGTTGGGATTGGGGTCCTCGATTGATAACATTTGGTATATGGCGTCCTATTCAAATAGAGGCATGGGATGATTTTCGCCTTAATGATATTCAATTAAAGCAAAACAATGTAACAGAAAAACTAGCTAAACTTACCGCAATATTTGAAGTGGATGCCGATAAACCCCAAATGGCTAAACTATCCATTTCAAACGGTGACATTTCTACTGTCAGTAAAAAAGTAAACCTAAAAGAGGGAATTAACTACATTCCTATTGATTTCCAAGTAAAAAAACCAAAATTATGGTGGACCAACGGACTGGGAGAACCAAATATGTATGCATTTAAATGCAAAGTTGACGTAACAGGTAAGTCTGACGAGAAAACTATAAATACGGGAATTCGTTCTCTTGAAATTATTACAGAAGAGGATAAATTGGGAAAAAGTCTTTATGTAAAACTCAACGGTGTTCCGGTGTTTATGAAAGGGGCTAATTATATTCCATTACATAATTTTCAAGATAGAGTTACTCTTGAAAATTATGAATACTATATCCAGTCTGCCGTTGAAGCTAATATGAATATGTTACGCGTTTGGGGAGGTGGAATTTATGAGGAAGACCTCTTCTATGATTTGTGTGACAAAAACGGACTTCTTGTTTGGCAAGACATAATGTTCGCTTGTGGAATGTTTCCTGCGGATCCTCAGTACCTTGCTAGCGTAAGCGAGGAAGTGAAATATAATGTTAAAAGACTAAGAAACCACCCAAGTATAGCTTTATGGTGTGGTAATAATGAAAATGAAATATCGTGGTTTGGTTGGGGATGGAAAGATAAATATGATGAAGAAACTCAAGGGGTTTATGAGTCAAACCTTAAGCAATTATTTTATGAAACAATACCTGAAGCGATAGGGGAATTTGATAATCGTTATTACCACGCCACATCACCTAATACTGGATATAATGATATTCCGGCAAACTTTGGTGATGTACACCTTTGGGATACTAAGGGTAAAACACCTTTGACAATTTATGATGAACTTATTGGGCGTTTTATGTCAGAATATGGCTTTCAGTCCTACCCTGCAATGCAGTCTATCGAAAAGTTCACCAAGCCCAAAGATAGAAATAAAAGCTCAGAAGTAATGTTTGCACACAATAGAGCAAGGCAGGACCAAACGCGTGATCCAAACTTTGGGAATCAAGCAATTGAGCGTAAAATGGAAACATACTATGGTGTTCCAGATAATTTTGAAACTTACGTTTATAGAACTCAAATCTTACAAGCTAAAGCATCTAAAATAGCGATTGAGTCACACCGTAGAAATATGCCATATTGCATGGGAACAATCTTTTGGCAGCTCAACGACTGTTGGCCGGCGGTTTCATGGTCAACTATAGACTATTACGGTCAGTGGAAAGCGGCACATTATACTGTACGTGATGTTTACAAAAGTGTAATTACACCTATTATTATAGAGGATGAGAAGTTACGCGTTTATGTAGTGTCTGATGAATTATCGAAGATTGCAGCTAATGCGAGATTTAGAATTACAGATCTTTCAGGTAAAGTGCTTTATGAAAATGAGAAACCTATTATAATTTTGTCAAATACAAGTAAGGTTTATTTCGAAGAATCTGTTGATAATCTATTAAAAGAGCTTGATAAAAGAGAGGTGATTTTTACCGTAGAATTATCCAAAGGAAAAGAGATTTTAGCAACCAATATTTTCAACTTTGTTTCCGAAAAGGAATTGAAATTATCCGATGCTGAAATTAACGTAAGTTCTAGAGCTACAAAAGCTGGTATTGAAATCACCTTAACTTCCGATGTATTTGCCAAAAATGTTTTCTTGTCTTTCACTGATTTAGAAGGGAACTTCAGTAACAATTATTTTGACTTGTTACCAAATACGCCTAAAACTATAATGTTTAAATCAGAGGATGAACCAAATGTCAATAACTTATCAATAAAATCGTATGTGGATTTTAAATAAAGTTGTCTTAATCGCGGCGAGTATTTTATTATTTAACAGTTGTTGCTACTTCCAATCAAAGGGTAAATCTGCAGGTATTTCACGCGATACTACTATTATCCGAAATGATTATTTAGAGATTAAATCAAAATCTTTCGGTGCTGAACTTATTAGTATAAAGTCTAAAAAAAACGGTCTTCAATATCTTTGGCAAGGTGATACTATCTCCTGGCAAGATCACGCCATTCTGCAATTTCCCATCATAGCCAATGTGAAAGAAGACAGATATATTTATGAAGGGAAAGAGTATGAAATAATGTCTCACGGCTTTGCAAGGATTAGCTTATTTTCTATCAGTAATCAAACAGATACATCTATAACTTACACCTTAAAAAGCAATGAAGAAACGCTTGCAATGTATCCGTTTCATTTTACCTTTAATGTCAGCTATACTCTGATAAAAAATAAATTAGAAGTAACCTATTTCATTCAGAATACTGGAAATGAAATAATGTATTTCTCTGCTGGATATCATCCGGGGTTTAGGTGTCCTATTTATAAGAATGAAGCATTTGAAGATTATATCCTCTCATTTGAAAAGGTTGAAACGGCCAAAACTTATACATTCAAAGGAAACTTATTAACCGAAGATATGCGTGATGTTTTTGGAAATACTAATCAAATTCAATTATCAAAAAGTCTTTTTGAACTTGATGCTTTAGTCTTTGAAGGATTAAGTTCAACTGCAGTAACGCTAATGAATAAAAACAGTAATATCCCGTCTGTAACTATTGAATATGGCAATGTACCCTATTTAGCAATTTGGTCATCCTATAAGGAAAGTCCTTTTGTGTGCATTGAACCATGGTTTGGATTACCGGACGTTGAAGGCAAAGTGAGTAATCTGAAAAATAAAGTTGGGATTGAGCAATTAGTCCCAAATGAAACGTTTAATTGGAAATGTAGTATCCTGTTTCACTAATAAATTCTATCCAATTAAAAAAGAGAAAATTAAGACAAAAACCTAAAAATAATGAACAAAAAAATAGCCATAGGAATAGATATTGGTGGGAGTCATATTACAAGTGCTGCTGTAGATATTGAAGCACTTCAAATAGTACCAAATACGTTATTTTCAGTTAAAGTAAATAACAAAGCCACTAAAGATGATATTTTAAAGAACTGGAGTGAATCCATAAATAAAACCATCCAAAGCATACCCCTTATGTAAGTCTTCAAACTAAAGTGGACTTTTCCTAAGAGGGTCTTTAGTTACAAATTCAAAGATAATAATTTTTGAAAACAATCTCTTATTTTTTCTCTAAATCAGTACACTTTTTACCGAAGATTTATGTTTATGGTTTGGTTTTTTAACTCTAAAATGGATTGTAGATTTTACAATTGGATTTTTGAAACGTGTTAAAGAAGTTTACTAAAGTCACTGGTAACTAAAGTGCCTTATAACTTCATAGTTTACATATTAAAAAATCCTTGTCCCAATATGTATTTAGTACGCTCATCTGATGTGATTCTAATATACTTAAGAAATTCCTTTTCAGTTTTATGACCCGAAAAATGCATGATATCTTGAATTGACATTCCTTTTAAGTACATATTGGTACAGAAACTTCTACGTGCAGTATGTGACTCCAACATTTCCCACTTTGGACGAATATAGGTTCTTTTTACTCCTCCCTTTGTATCATGACATAAAACATCTTCATTCATATCTAATCTTCTACCAATCAACTTGAGATACTTGTTTATCTTTTGGTCTGATAGTTTTGGAGGGGGTTGGTTATTATATCTTTGCATTATTCCTTTAAGTTCCTGTGTGATTGGACAGTTAACCTTAACAACACTTTTCTTTTGAAGAATTTCAAAAAAATGAACCCCATCCTTTTCTACAATATCAATACCAGATAATCTATTGTAGTCACTAATACGTTGTCCTGTATAACAACCCATTAAAAAAATATCTCTTGCTAACTCCATAGTCTTGTCATCTGAAAGATCTAAATCTTTCATCGAACGTATGTCATTCTCACTTAAATAAATCTTTGTTGGTTCCTCCGTTGGGATTGAAAACAACCTGAGATCTACCTCTCCAATTAAACCTCTTCCCTTCCAACACAATTGTTTTAAGAGATTTGAAATGTTTTGAAATGGTGTTTAACCTAAACCCTTGTTCAACCTCCAAAAATCTCTTAAAATCAATTAAAACAGGTCTGGTGAAAGATGTAAAATCAATTGATATTGTTGAATCTGAAAACAATTTAAGTTTCTTTAAGGACTGTTTATATAATAGTAAAGTGACATTTTCAATACTGCCCCTCTTTTCCTCAATGAACTCATGGGCAAAAACAAAAAATTCATACTGAATTACTTTAACTTCTAATTCAATATTTCGATTTGTCAACCTATCGAGAATAGATCTTAAAACTTCATTATTAACTTCTTTTCCCTCCAAAACTAATTCTGAATGATGATGAACAAGTCCGTTCTGTAACTTGTCAAGGTAGCTATTAACCTTTGCTGAATTAATTATAAGACTTCGATTTCTTCTAACTCTTTGTCTTTCGAAATCCCAATCATCGTAGCCTACTGAAATTCCGATTGAGTATCTTAACCTTTGACGTTTACCATAAGAAAACCATAATGAAATTGGACTTTCTTTTCTACTTTGTTGTAATGACTCTTTGGATTCCTTCAAATTGTACCTTACAGTTCCTAATTGTAGTTTAATTATTTTCCTCATAGGGCTAATATACAGCTCATAAAGGGTGTGCTCAAAGGTGTGCGCACTTTAGTTATTTGTAGTTTATTTCTCTTTATTTCATTTTACAACATTATAATAAAAATGATATTATAACATTGATTTTTAATGACATAGGTGTTTTTAAGATTAAATGTAATAAAGTAAATTCTTCCTGGAGGTACCACTTTTTAACCCTGTAAGTCATTGATTTACAGGGTTTTATATTTTTATTTTCCTC
>JAQCJC010000043.1 GCA_027593245.1 Bacteroidota bacterium
GAGGTGTGACCCTCAACAGTTTTCAAGACTGCCGCATTCGACCACTCTGCCATTTCTCCTTGTGCGAGTGCAAATATAAGTGGGTTTTCTATTCTTTTCAAATAGTTTTTGATTTTATTTCAAGACCCTGTCTAATTCTTTTATTTAATTTTGTCAAAAAAAAATATCAATACCTAAATAGTCGTATTTTAGAGGTACAAAACATTTTTAAAAATTAGTCGTACAACTAAATAATGCTTTAGATGTTATACAAATTACATTACATACAAACATATGAAATGGAATAACGCCCTTCGTGATTTTGAGCATTACTTGAAAATTGAGCGTGGTCTATCTAATCATACTCTTGTCAATTACCGTTTAGATGTTCAAAAGCTAATTTCCTATTTAGAACAGTACAACCACTCGGAAACCCCGACTGAAATAGAAACTGATCATATAAAAAGTTTTTTATACGAGCTGGCTAAATCCGTTAACGCTCGAACACAATCGCGTGTAATTTCGGGCTTACGCAGTTTTTTTGATTATCTTATTTTTGAAAACTACCGTAATTCTAACCCTTTGGAGCAAATTGAGGCCCCAAAAATTGGACGAAAACTACCTGATACACTTTCTGTAAACGAAATCGATAAGATTGTTGCCGCAATTGATTTGAGTCACCCACTTGGTGAGCGCAATAGAGCTATTATTGAAACTTTATACAGTTGTGGCTTACGTGTAAGTGAGCTTACCAATTTAAAACTCTCTGATTTATTTTTTGATGAAGGATTTATAAAAGTCAATGGAAAGGGCAATAAACAGCGTTTTGTTCCTATTGGAGAATACACTCAAAAATTTATTAATTTGTACAGACAGCACGCTCGTTCATTGCTTAAAATTGAACCATTACACATAGATACTTTATTTTTAAACCAACATGGTCGTCAACTCACACGAGCAATGATTTTTGCTATTGTAAAAACTTTTGCTCAGAAAGCGGGCATTCGTAAATCTATTTCACCCCACACCTTTCGGCACTCATTTGCAACACACCTTTTAGAAAATGGAGCCGATTTACGCGCCATACAAGTCATGCTTGGGCATGAGAGTATTACTACAACAGAGATTTATATGCATGTAGATAGAAGCCATTTAAAAGAGGTTATGACTAATTTTCATCCGAGAAATAACTAAAAAAAACAGTCGAAACAAACTGCTTTTTTAATCTATCCTTTTAGGATTACTTTGCAATATTAACTGCCCTAGTTTCTCTAATTACAGTTACTTTTACCTGACCTGGATACGTCATATCGGTTTGAATTTTCTGTGAAATTTCAAACGATAATCGGCTTGCATTGTTATCATCTACCTTTTCACTTTCCACAATTACACGCAGCTCGCGTCCCGCCTGAATTGCATAAGCTTTTTGTACGCCTTTGAAGTTGAATGCAATCTGTTCCAAATCTTTCAGTCTTTGAATATAAGAGTCTAATACTTGTCGTCTTGCACCAGGGCGAGCGCCAGAAATAGCATCACAGACCTGAACAACTGGCGAAAGTAAATACTTCATTTCGATTTCATCGTGGTGTGCGCCAATAGCATTACAAACCTCTGCTTTTTCACCGTATTTTTCAGCCCATTGCATGCCTAGAATAGCATGAGGAGTTTCCATATCAACTTCAGAGTCTGGCACCTTTCCAATGTCATGTAGAAGCCCGGCACGTTTGGCTAATTTTGGATTTAATCCCAATTCGGCGGCCATTACACCGCAAAGTTTCGCTACTTCTCTTGAATGTTGAAGTAGGTTTTGTCCATAAGAGGATCGATACTTCATTCTGCCAATGGTTTTAATCAATTCTGGGTGTAAACCATGAATACCCAAGTCGATAACTGTCCGCTTTCCTACTTCAATAATCTCTTGATCTATTTGTTTTTGTGTTTTTAGCACTACTTCTTCAATTCGTGCTGGATGAATTCGTCCATCTGTCACAAGCTTGTGCAAAGAAAGACGTGCAATTTCGCGACGAACCGAATCAAAACAGGACAAAATAATCGCTTCAGGTGTATCATCAACAATGATTTCAACACCAGTGGCAGCTTCAAGGGCCCTAATGTTACGTCCTTCTCTGCCGATAATTCTGCCTTTCATATCATCTGATTCAATATTAAAGACAGATACGCAATTGTCTATTGCTTCTTCAGTACCAATGCGTTGTATGGTATTAATTATAATTTTTTTAGCGTCCTGTTCAGCTGTGAGTTTAGCTTCTTCCATTTTATCTTGTACGTAAGACATCACATCGTTCTTGGCTTCAGATTTTATAGACTCTACCAATTGCGTCTTTGCATCTTCAGCAGAGATACCAGAAATCACTTCGAGTTGTTGCACTTGACTTTTATGTAGTTTATCCAACTCTTCTTGGCGTTTGTCTAGCAAACCTAATCGAAGTTCGTAATCTTTTTTTACAGATTCAAGTTGATCACCTAACTTTTTGTTTTTTGAAAGTTCCGAAGAAATTTGTGATTCTTTGTCACGGGTACGTTTTTCGGTTTCAGCCATTTTATTATTTCGTGATGATATTACCTTTTCGTGTTCCGATTTAAGCTCAAGGAATCGCTCCTTAGCTTGAAATATCTTATTTTTCTTTATAGCCTCCCCATCTGATTTTGCTTTTGAAATAATTTCCTCTGCAGTGCGTTTTGCATTTTTTGTTATTTGAGTGGCATTGTTTTTTTCTTTTATTTTTGAAATGATAAGTCCAATAATGAGTCCAAAAATGGCGGCTCCTGAACATATCAATATTATATTTTGGTCCATTGATATTAATTTAAATTAAAAAAAAGCCTGTAAAGATCTGGGTTTTGTATAAACTCCTTTTTAACAGGATTTAGGGCTGAAAAGCTGATCAAGGGTCTGCGACAAGGCAGCATGCTTTTACAACTTAAACGGACCCAATTTATAGAATTCTCGTTGAGTTTATCAAAAAATTGATCAATACAGGCAGTATGTATTATTGTATTTTAAAGAACGTCGGCGTCCAAGTGCTGTTCCAAACGCTGGTTCAAATCAACCAATCGCTGTTCAAGCGCATTACTTAAACTGTTTTTGTTTATTTTAGTTTGTTCCGATTCAGCCGCAAATTGTAAGGCACACATGGCCAACACATCTTGCTTGTCTTGCACGGAATAGCTTTGTTCAAATTTTTTAACGGTTGCATTAATCTTTTGAGCAGCGATCCGCAAACCTTCTTCTTGGCTTGCTGCTATTGTCAAAGGGTATACCCTATTGGCAATAGATAATTTAATTTTTAATTGCTCGCTCATAAGTTGTATTTAATCCGATAAACTTGCAATGCAATCATTTATTTCTTTGATTAAAGCATTTATTTTGAGCTTTGATGCTCGTTTGTTTTCATTACTGCCAAGCATTGAACTTGCAATTTTCAAAGAATCAAATTCAGCTTGTTTTTCTTCAAGCAACAGAAGTTGATCTTTGTTTAGGGTCTTTAAATTAATAATTTCCTTTTTGAGAGCTCCATTTTCTTTCTGTAAAAGTCCAATCTGATCAATAATCTGATTTGTGTTTTGCTCTAGTGTTTGGACTATCGTTTCGATTTTGCTCATCTACAATTTCAATACCATTTATTACAAATTTAACATTCCATAACCAAATTCGCAATTTCTTTATATTTATTTTCAAAATAATTTAAGCAAATCAATTCCTTTGTATTTTGTTTTCAATTCAATATTTTAGCTGTAGAACATGTTATGAAGATTTTAAAAAATTTATTGTTATTGTGCATCTTCAATCTTGCTGCACAATCGCCCTATCCCCAGGACTACTTCCGTTCTCCTCTAGATATTCAATTGGTACTATCAGGTACTTTTGCTGAGCTTCGCTCTAATCATTTTCATTCAGGTTTGGACATTAAAACTAATGGAAAAGAAGGTCTAAAAGTATACACAATAGCTGAAGGATATGTGAGCCGTATAAAAATTTCTCGATATGGATATGGAAAAGCATTATACATTACGCATCCAAATGGTTATACATCTGTATATGCTCATTTACAAAAATTTTCACCAACTATTGAACAGTATATTAAAAGACAACAATACCAAAAAGAGCAATTTGAAATTGAGTTATTCCCTAGACCAAGTACTTTGGTAATTGATGCAGACGAAATGGTAGCTTATTCAGGAAATTCTGGAGGTTCTTCTGGACCCCATTTACATTTCGAAATTCGTGATAAGCAAGAGCGACCCATAAATCCTATGCTCTTTGGCTTTGACATCAAGGACACCACAGCTCCTGAGCTTTATCAACTCTATGCCTATCCTATTTCTGATCGCAGTCATGTTGAAGGCAATCAAGAAAAGAAGAAAATTAGACTCCGAAAACAAGCCAACGGCTATTACATAGCTGAACCGATTAAGGCATTTGGTACAATTGGTTTTGGTATAGTAGCCAATGACCGTCAAGACTATGCCGCAAATAAAAACGGGGTTTATAAGATTGAAGCATTTTTTAATGGAAAAAAGTCTATTGGCGTTGATTTCAAGCGGTTTTCATTTACAGAAACAAAACATATCAATCGCTACATAGATTACGCATATTACCGATCAAATAAACAACGTATTCAAAAATTATTTATTGAACAAAACAACCCTTTGAGCTTATTTTCATTTCAAGAACAAAACGGATTTCTAAGTATAAAAGACAGTACTAATTCATCTTATTCTATAGAAATAAAAGACTTTAAAAACAATACAACTACTGTTCAAATACCAATTATTGGCGTTTTTAAAGAACTTAAAAAAGAACAATCTATTCCCAATGAGTTTACTTTTGTTAATGCTTCAGAATCTACCATATTAAATGAAGATTTGATTCAAGTGGAAATTCCCGCATATGCACTTTATGACGACCTGCATCTAGACTTCAAAGTGAAAAATGACACCTTAAAAATTCACGATCCTAGCATTCCGTTAAAAAAATCCATAACAATAAAATTTGATGCCAGTCACTTTGAAGCCAAAGATTTAGCACATCTTTATATTGGCCAAGTTTCTCCATATGGTAAGCTGTACCATAACACAACTACACGAAAAGGGAGTATTTTAACTATTCGAACGAAATATTTTGGAACATATACCTTAGGGCGAGACGATCAAGGACCAATAGTTAAGCCGCTAAACTTTAAAGATGATAGCTGGCTTAGCACTTCTCGTTTTTTGAAAATTAAGGTTGAAGATGGTATATCTGGTATTAAAAACTTTAGGGCTACTGTAAATGGACAATGGATTTTAATGGAATATGACGCAAAAACCAACACACTTACACATGACTTCGATGACGGTATTGTGGTTGATACCAAAAATAATTTAAAGCTCATAGTCACGGATAATGTTGGAAATAGTTCTAAATTTGAAGCAACCTTTTACAGAAAATAAACCATTATATTTTGAAAATCATATATTTATACACTACTCTTCTACTAGTTTTCATCAACATACAATTATTTGCACAAAACGCAACCTTAAGAGGTATCCTTCTTGACCAAGAAAACAACCCTATTGAAAATGCCACCGTGAGCGCCAATACTTTAGGAACAGTATCAAACAGTAATGGCTTTTATATATTAAAAATACCCGCTGCCAGGAATGTGGAAGTCGAATTTTCGCATGTCAACTACAAGTCGATTCGGGTTGTATTTAATTTGGAAAATGGTCAAGAATTTGAATTTAATCCAGTTTTAAAATCAGATTTTGAACAAATTGAAACTGTTGTCATAACTGGTACAAGACGATCTGTTTTTGAGGGAGTAACCACAATTTCACCAAATATAATTCGTACTATAAAAGGAGCGCAACCAGGTGTAGAAAACCTTCTACAAACATTACCAGGAGTTAATATTTCAAACGAACTCAGCACACAATATTCTGTACGTGGGGGAAATTTCGATGAGAATTTGGTTTATGTGAATGATATTGAAGTCTATCGTCCTTTTTTGGTGCGCTCTGGTCAACAAGAAGGGTTGAGTTTTGTGAATACGGATATGGTTGAAAATTTAAAGTTTTCAGCAGGCGGCTTTCAGGCAAAATATGGAGACAAACTGTCTTCGGTTTTAGACATTAAATACCGAAAACCCTCAAGTTTTGGTGTCCTAGCTGACCTAAGCCTTTTAGGGGGGAGCATCACTGCCGAAGGTACAAGCAAAAACAATTCGTTTTCGGCCTTAGTTGGCTTACGCTACAGAGACAATAGCTTGCTTGTTGATGCCAAGGAAACTATAACAAATTATGATCCTAAGTTTTTAGATGCACAAACATATTTAAGCTATAAAATTAATTCAAAATTTGAGTTGAGCTTTTTGGGTAACATAGCATCCAATGTTTATAATTATGCGCCAAAAACAAGACAAACAAACTTTGGAACACTTGAAAATCCGGTAGCATTATTGGTGTTTTACGAGGGACAAGAACAAGATCAGTATAATACCTATTTTGGAGCACTTAAAGGAGCTTATCAAATTAATGATTATTTAAATTTAAAATTCATTGCTTCGAGCTTTCATACTACAGAACAAGAGTATTTTGATATATTGGCACAATACAGATTGGGAGAAGTCAATAGTAATATTGGCGATGAAAACTTAGGCGATGTCGAGTTCTCTGAAGGTATTGGAGGTCAAATCAACCATGCCCGAAATGATCTTGACGCATTAATTACTACTATAGAACACAGAGGTGACTACAAAAAAAATAAAAATCATTTCCAATGGTCAATCAAATATACCAATGAAGATATACGCGATCGTGTTGTGGAGTGGGAAGTGATCGATTCTGCTGGATTTGCTATAAATCCTCCTAATTTAGATCAGTTTGATAATCAACCCTACACGCCAAATACAGGTCCTTTAGCGCCGTTTGAAAACATTCGTGCAACGAATGAAACCAAAGTAGAGCGATTACAGGGCTTTGGACAGTGGAGTAAGCGCAGCAAGCTTGGAAACAGCGAAGTGTTTTATAACTTTGGTGTGCGCGCCCACCAATGGACAGTCAGTGGCGAAAACATTGACAAGAAACAGCAAATAGTATTGAGTCCGAGAACCCAATTCAGTATTAAGCCTAATGATGGTAAAGACATGCTCTACAGAATCAGTGCTGGAATGTACTACCAACCTCCTTTTTATCGAGAACTAAGAGATGTAAACGGCATTGTAAATAGTGATGTTAAGGCACAAAAATCTATACATATTGTTGCTGGACACGAATACAGTTTTAAAATATGGAAAAGACCCTTTAAATTAATATCTGAGTTATACTACAAAAACCTGTCTGATGTTAATCCATACACAGTAGAAAATGTACGAATTCGTTATGCAGCTAATAATAATGCAAAAGCATTCGCCTATGGTTTAGATTTACGACTAAACGGAGAGTTTGTTCCTGGAACAGAGTCGTGGTTTTCGTTTGGCTACTTAAAAACTGAAGAATCTATAGGTGGACGAGATTTTATTGCTAGGCCTATGGACCAGCGCCTAAAATTTGGGGTGCTTTTCCAAGACTACATCCCAAAATTACCCAATATGAAGATGTATTTAAATTTGGTTTATAACACTGGAGTTCCAGGCGGATCACCAAGTTATGCTGACGTTTATCAATACCAAACCCGTTTACCTGACTATAAGCGCGCGGACATAGGAATGTCTTATGTTGTGGTCAATCCAAAAGACAAATCAAATAAACGATGGAAAAGACGCTTTAAAGAATTGACGGTTGGAGTGGAGATTTTCAATCTATTTGACGTCCAGAATTCAATAACAAATACATGGGTTCGTGATGTTTATTCTAAGCGCCAATATTCTATACCAAATTATCTGACTCCTAGGGTATTTAACCTTAGATTGAACATGAGTTTTTAGGCGGATTCAAAAACTAATTCTTTCAGCGTTTTGACTACCCTATCCAATTCGTCAACGTTGTTATAAATACTAAAAGAAAACCGAATTGATGGTCTTTTAAGTTCTTCAGCAGAAAGAATTTGTGCCAAAACATGCGATACTTTATCACTCCCACTTTGACAAGCACTGCCCTTAGAACAAGCTATTCCCTTAAGATCTAACTGAAACAAAAATAAAGGAGCTTTAGCTCCCGAAACTGGTAAGCAAACGTTGACTAGTGTATAGGTGCTTTTGATAGAGTCATCGCAAGTTGCATTAAATTTAACCTCTGGTATTTCAGTCTTCAATAACTTAATAAAATGAGCTTTTAAATCAGCCACATATGCCTTTTCAGAGGATAAATGCTCATAAGCCAAAGTCAAGGCTTCATCCATTCCAACAATATCGTGTAGACTTTCTGTTCCAGCGCGACAGCCACGCTCTTGTGAACCACCCGTAATTATAGACTGTATCCCTAAACCACTTCTCACAAAAGCAAAGCCTATCCCCTTTGGACCATGAAATTTGTGTGCACTAGCAGCCAAAAAATCAATCGGAATGTATTCTAAATCAAGTGGATAATGACCTACAGACTGAACGCAATCGCTATGAAGTAAAGCATTATGGGTTTTGCATAAATCGGCAACAAACTTTAAATCTAATATTGTCCCTATTTCGTTATTGACGTGCATTAATGAAACAAGAGTTTTTTTTGCTGATTTAGTTAAAAGTTCCTCCAAATGCTTCAAGTCAATACTACCGTCAGATAACACATCTACATAACTAACCTTAATATTTGTTGTTTGTGCTAAAGCACTAACAGTGTGGCCAACAGCATGGTGCTCAATTTTTGAGCTAATGATATGCTCTACATTTAAATCACATACTGCAGAACGCAAGACTAAATTATCTGCTTCGGTACCACCGGCGGTAAAGATAATTTCAGAAGGTTTTACATTAAAATGTGCTGCAATACGCTTACGGCATTGTTCAATTATTGATTTGGATGATCGCCCTACAGTGTGTGTTGATGAGGGATTGCCATAATTAGATTTCAAAACAGCCGCCATTTTATCCGCTACTTCTTCGCGAACCTGTGTGGTAGCAGCATTATCTAAATAAATAGGCAACATAAAGATTGTATATTAAGTTCAACAAAAATAATCAAATTAAATAATTGGCAATAACAATACTTTTATTTCTTAATTCTGTTACTTTTGTAGCAAAGTATTGCTATATGTACAAATGGTTTTATTTATTTTCAGTTTTATTGCTGATATCAGCTTGTAATGATGGAGATGTATTACAAGTTCAATTAGATTTTGATAAAGAACTATCCTTATGTCAAATTCAAACTGCCGATGATGGATCCAATATAACATCTAGTTTTTTATTTTACGATACACGTACAGATCCATTTGAATCACTTACATTGTTGATTCCAAGAACGACCACCACAGAGGCTATGTTTAATCCTGAAGAATCTGGTGCTACGCAGAACGTTGCCATTGATGGAAATAGCAAGCAATTTCACTACAGATCATACAATGGAGACCCCAATGATTTAATTTGTGCTGTAATACCTCCTGCAGGGATTTCTGTTACACAAAACTATGCCTCAACTAGCGGAACAGCTCAGTTCGTATCGGTTTTTGAGGACGATGATGATGATGGGATTCCTACAGCCTTAGAATTTGATGGGGATACAGACGGGGATGGTATACCAAACTACAAAGATTATGACGACGATGGAGACAATGTACCCACCATCAATGAAAAACCTGACCCTAACAACGATGGGGATTTGGCAGATGCTCAAGATAGTGATGGGGATTCAATTCCTGACTATTTAGACCAAGATGATGATGGTGATGGTACCCTTACAATTAACGAAGATGAAAATGGTAATGGCAACTTATTTGATGACATCGCTTCTGGATCATCATCTGCACGATTTTTAGACGAAAATTTCTCAAATTCATATGCAGTACAAACCACAAACCCTAATCAATTCAAGCGCATTGTAACCATAACTATTACACTATTTAATATTGATATTTCAGTGCTATCTGCGGATAGTCTTGAGCTAGGAACATACGAAACGATTATTACGTTCTAAATCCTTTTTTGCTGAAAAATATACACTTCTGTGGCGCCGTGTCCATATTTTTGGTAGTCTGCTGCATAAAACTTCAACTGATCGTATCTTTTTAATAAATATTCCAATTCCAATTTAAGAACTCCAGATCCTACGCCGTGAATAAATACAATACGCTGTATACGTTTTGAAAGTGCAAACTCGAGTCGATTTTTTGCAGTGTCCAATTGCAGGTTTAGTATATCATGATTTTGCATGCCCTTGGTTGATTTCACCAATTGATGTATATGTAAGTCTACTTCCATAGGTGGTTGCAGGCGTGATTTGGTTTTTAATTTTGTTGATGACTTTTTTTGTTTTGATTCTTTTTCATAAAGAATTTTTTGTAATGATTGACCTTTAAAAGAAGATGATTTCAATAAATTACTATCAATTTTAACCAATTCAGATGCTTCGTAAATCATTTCAAATCCGGAAGTGGTTTCAATAGTGATACATGATCCAGAGATGGCTGTTATAAAGCCGGAAAGATCATCATCTAAAACAGATACGTAATCATTGATGTTAAACTTCATTCTTCTTCGTCATAAGATTGAACAGCATAAGGATCAACTTTGGGCTTTTCTCGAATCCCTTTTGAGATTAAATAAATGCCAACAACCAACAAAATAAGACCAATTAGAGAAAGAAGTCCCATTGATTCAGTAGAAATATCATCATATATAAGTATACCACTACCAGTTAAAAATACGATGTACTTTAAAGAATTTGGCCCCATATAATTCTATAATATATATTATATAAAAATAAGGTCTTTAAACTAAATTCAATATTGATGCTTGATTTTTTTTTAAAATCGATAAATTATTTATTTATTTGATATTCAAAACAAATATGACTTTCGAGAATTACATGTTTCCTTGCCTTAGCAAATCACTTTTTGGTTTGGAATGTATGGGCTGTGGATTTCAACGTTCCCTTTTATTCGTTTTTCAAGGAAAATTTGCAGCAGCATTTTGGATGTACCCAGCAATTTACCCGCTACTGATTTTAGCAGTATTAATCATCCTTACTCGATTTTTCAAATTTAAATTTCACCAAAAAAGCATCAATATCTTTTCATTGATTTCTATTGGTACAATCATTAGTAACTACATTATAAAACAATTCATTTTATGAAAAAATCACTAAATACAACACTGATTTATGTACTCAGTATTTTGGGTCTATTGTGCTGTTGCTTTGCTGGACTAGGCTTCTTACTTTCTGGACCTGCATACTTGATAGCAAACAAAAAACTTAAAGAGGCACAATTGAATCCTGATGACTATGAAGGTAATGCTAACAGTATGGAAACCGCAAAAACTGTAGCACTTGTCATTCTTATTATCAATGTGCTTTATCTTTTATATACAATCTATATTCTTGCCACTGGGGATATCAGTGAAGTCCAGGAAGAGTGGAGAAAAATGATGGAGGAGATAAACCAAAGTGCATAAGCACATTGCCCTTATCAAATAATCCTTTTAGCGATTTAGTTTAAGTTAAACTAAAAGGCATGTTTTTATTCAAAAGTCTTAAGGGTATTGATGATAATTTGAACACAATCAAGTAATTGTTCCTCCGTCATAACTAACGGAGGAGCAAAACGTATGATGTTACCATGAGTTGGTTTAGCCAATAATCCATTATCTCTTAGTTTAAGGCATATATTCCAAGCCGTATCACTATCCTCTGAGTCATTAATAACAATAGCGTTTAACAATCCTTTCCCTCTTACTAGCTTAACTATTGAACTGCTTAGTATGTATTTATTAAGTTGGGCTCTAAAAAGTTTTCCAAGACGATCAGCATTGTCAGTTAATTGCTCTTCTTTTACAACTTCAAGTGCTGCAATAGCTACGGCTGCAGCTATTGGATTACCACCAAATGTACTGCCATGAGAACCTGGTGTTATTACTTTCATTATAGAGTTATTAGCCAATACAGCAGATACAGGATAAACACCTCCGCTCAAGGCTTTACCTAAAATCAAAATATCGGGCTTTACTTCTGCAGCATCAGAACAATCTTTATTTGGACAACTGCAATTCCCACAAGATGCTAATAAACGACCTGTACGCGCTATTCCAGTTTGAACCTCGTCAGCAATAAATAATACATTGTGCTTTACACAAAGTGCCTTAGCGTTCTTCAAATAGTCAACAGCAGGCACATAGACGCCTGCTTCACCTTGGATTGGTTCAACTAAAAATCCAGCAATATCATCATGTGTTTCTAAAACATTTTCAAGAGCATTAATATCGTCGTAGGGGATCTTGATGAAACCATCTGTGTAGGGACCAAAATTATCTCGTGCAACAGGATCATTTGAAAATGAAATTATTGTGGTAGTTCGGCCATGAAAGTTGTTTTCACATACTATAACTTTACCTTTATTAACAGGAAGCTTTTTTACTTCATATCCCCATCGACGAGCAATTTTAATAGCCGTTTCGACAGCCTCGGCTCCAGTGTTCATTGGTAAAACTTTATCAAACCCAAAATACGAGGTTATAAACTGTTCATATCGACCCAATTGATCGTTATGAAAAGCTCTTGAAGTAAGGGTCAAAGTTTTGGCTTGATCAATCATGGCATTAACAATTTTTGGATGGCAATGACCTTGATTAACAGATGAATATGCAGACAGGAAATCGTAGTATTTTTTACCCTCGACATCCCAAACAAATACACCATCGCCTTTGTTGAGAACTACCGGTAACGGATGGTAATTATGTGCACCAAAATTATACTCTAAATCGATAGCTTCTTTTGACGAAATAGTATTGAGAACGGACATATAAATTAAATATTAAAATATTAGGTAAAAATCGATTTCGAATAAGCATGAATAGCATAAGATGGTCTGCAAATTAGTAAGATTTTTTATAATTATTAGAAAAGAAGATTTAAAAATATCTTATTTATTAACTTTCAATGGGAAGAGCATATATTTTTGCATTATTTTTGCAAGTATGCGCAGAAAAAAAACAAAAAAAGAATTTTTTGAATTAGAAGTGTTTGACGCTGGGGCCAAAGGAAAAAGTTTAGCTAAAGCGCCCGACGGAAAAATTGTGTTCTTATCTAATGCCGTTCCTGGCGATGTGGTAGATGTTCAAACTTTCAAAAAAAGAAAAGGCTATTACGAAGCAAAAGCGATAAAGTTCCACAAATACTCCAAGCACAGAGTAAAACCTGAATGTGAGCATTTTGGTACTTGCGGAGGATGTAAGTGGCAACATATGGATTACAAACAACAACTTTATTTTAAAGAAAAAGAAGTCACAAATAATTTGGAACGAATTGGCAAAATTGAATTGCCAAAAGTGACTCCTATTTTGGGTTGTACTAAAGCTTATTTTTACAGAAATAAAATGGAGTTTTCGTTCAGTAATAACCGCTGGCTTTCATTCGACGAAATTAATGCAGATATGACCATCGAAAATAGAAATGCATTGGGATTTCATATCCCGGGTATGTGGGATAAAATTTTAGATATTAACAAATGTTGGCTGCAAGCTGATCCTTCCAATGCAATTCGAAATGGTCTTAAAAATTTTGCGACAGATCAAAATATTCCATTTTTTAACCCAAGATTGCAAGAAGGTGTACTCCGCACATTGATGATTCGGACGAGCAGTACAGGACAAATTATGGTTGTTGTTCAATTTTTTTCAAGCACAAAACAGCAAATTGAAATCGTTATGGAGTTTTTAAAAAACTCATTTCCTGAGATCACATCTTTACAATATGTAATCAATCCAAAAGGCAATGATACTGTTTATGATCTAGAGGTCGTTTGCTATAGTGGACAAACTTATATAGTTGAGGAAATGGAGGCATTACAATTTAAAATAAACGCCAAATCATTTTATCAAACCAATTCTGAACAAGCACTCAATTTATATAAAATCACCAGAGATTTTGCAGGATTAACTGGGAATGAGTTGGTTTATGATTTGTACACAGGAACTGGAACCATTGCGCAATTTATTGCTAAAAAAGCCAAAAAGGTTATTGGCGTCGAAGCTGTCCCAGATGCTATTAAAGCGGCTAAGGAAAATGCCATACATAATAAAATTGATAATATCGATTTTTTTGTTGGCGATATGAAAACCGTTTTCAATGATAATTTTATTAAAACAAATGGGCACCCAAATGTGATCATTACAGATCCTCCCAGAGATGGAATGCACAAAGATGTAGTTCAACAAATTTTGAAAATCTTACCTTCGAAGATTGTATATGTTAGTTGCAATAGTGCCACACAGGCGCGTGACTTGGCAATATTAAATCCATCTTACTGCATCACAAAAACTCAAGCAGTAGATATGTTTCCACAGACACATCATGTAGAAAATGTTGTACTTTTGGAAAAAAGAATTTAGCTTTTTTATGAAAAAAATATTGTTCATATACATTCTTATTAGCTTGGTTTCTTGTGAACCAGATGATATTTGCAGTGAAAATACACAAACAACCCCTAGATTGGTAATTGAGTTTTTCGATATTGAAAATTTTGAAGTTCCAAAAACTGTACCTGGCCTGTTCGCAGTAGGTATAGATAATCAGGGTAATGAAGTTACAATCCTTGGAGAAGTTGTTAATTCACGCTCAATAATCGAACTACCACTCAACGGTTCTGAAAATCAAACACAATTTAAATTGTATTCGAACTATGATATAGTAGACAATGAAGTTGAAGGAAATCCTGATGTCATAAGTATTGCCTATGAAACTGAGTCGATTTATGTCTCTCGTGCTTGTGGATATAAGAACAATTTTAGCATTCAGGGTTTTAGAATTGAGCAGGATATCGATCTTTGGATGATAAGCACTGAAATTACAATCAGTGAAGTTACTAATGAAAATGAAAGTCATGTCAAAATATTCCATTAGTATACTTTGTTTAATTTTTGCTTTTGGTCTTACATCTGCCCAAAGTAATTTAGAAGAAAAAAAACCTAACATTCAACAAGACAGTGTTGTTTTTCAAGAAAAATATGGTTTGCGCTTTGGTGTAGACATCAGTCGGTTAGCAAGGACAGCTTTTGAATCTGATTACTCTGGATTTGAATTGAATGCTGATTACAGGCTTAGTAAAAAATTATACACCGCTGGTGAGCTTGGTTTTGAAGAAAAATCAACATCAACCAGTTATTTGGACTCAAATGCAAAAGGAAATTATTTCAAAGCAGGAATAGACTACAACCTATATGAGAACTGGTTAGGCATGGAAAACTTAATCATTAGTGGATTGCGCTTTGGTTTTTCTAGTTTTAGTCTAACAAGGGACCGGTATACCATTTACGATACAAATGGACAAACATGGGGAGGAATCGTCAACGACGACAGTAAAGAATTTGATGGATTGACTGCTGCATGGTTAGAACTTATTTTTGGTATTAAAGCCGAATTGCTAAACAATGTATTTCTAGGACTAAATGTGCAGATTAAAGCGCGCTTAGCGGAACAAAGTCCGTCAAATTTTGAGAATTTATACATTCCTGGATTTGGGCGTACATACGACAGTAGTAAAATAGGAACTGGTTTTAGCTATACAATAACCTACCTTCTGCCGATTTATAAAAAAGCACGTATTCAAAAGCTCAGAGAAGATGATAATGAAAAAACAGCCGTTGAATAGCTAAGCTTAACGTATCATTTTTTTGTACTTAATACGTTTAGGCATCAAATCACCACCCAAACGTTGACGCTTGTTGGCTTCATATTCGCTAAAACTACCTTCATAAAAATAAACCTCCGAATTGCCTTCAAAGGCTAAGATGTGGGTGCATATCCGATCTAGAAACCAACGATCATGGCTGATGACTACGGCACAGCCTGCAAAGCTTTCAAGACCTTCTTCTAAAGCACGTAAAGTGTTTACATCTAAATCATTGGTAGGCTCATCTAAAAGCAGAACATTACCTTCTTCTTTGAGAGTCATAGCCAAATGCAATCGGTTACGCTCTCCACCAGAAAGCAGTTTAACTTTTTTATTTTGTTCACTTCCAGAAAAGTTAAAACGACTCAAGTATGCACGAGAATTAACTTGCCGCCCACCCATCATTATGAGTTCTTGATTATCAGAAAAATTTTGCCAAATAGATTGCTCAGGGTCTATATTAGAATGGCTTTGATCAACGTAGGCAATTTTAGCTGTCTCACCAACTTTAAAGGCCCCTTTGTCGGCTGCCTCCTCACCCATAATCATTCTAAAAATGGTGGTTTTACCAGCTCCGTTAGGACCAATTACACCAACAATACCTGCTTGAGGTAAATTAAAATTTAAATTATCGTAAAGCAATTTATCTCCATAAGCTTTACTTACTGCTGTTGCTTCTATCACATTTGTTCCCAAACGTGGACCGTTAGGAATGTATATTTCTAATTTTTCGTCTAATTGCTTTTGGTCTTGATTTAATAATTTATCGTAATTCTTAAGGCGAGCTTTTTGCTTAGTTTGGCGTCCTTTGGCTCCTTGACGTACCCACTCGAGCTCACGCTCTAAGGTTTTTTGACGTTTTGAAGCAGTTTTACTTTCTTGAGCTAAACGTTTTGACTTTTGATCTAGCCAAGAAGAATAATTTCCTTTCCATGGTATACCTTCTCCCCTATCAAGTTCTAAGATCCACCCCGCAACATTGTCCAAAAAATAACGGTCGTGCGTTACAGCGATTACTGTACCTTTGTATTGAGCCAAGTGCTGTTCAAGCCAATGAACAGACTCAGCATCTAAATGGTTAGTCGGTTCATCCAAAAGCAAAACATCAGGTTCTTTCAAAAGTAAACGACATAAAGCTACTCTTCGGCGTTCACCACCAGACAATACACCAATTTTCTGATTACCATCAGGTGTGCGTAAAGCATCCATTGCAATTTCGAGCTTTGTGTCTAACTCCCAAGCATTGGAAGCGTCTATTTGATCTTGCAGCTCTGCTTGACGATTCATAAGCTTTTCCATACGTTCGGCATCGGAGTACACCTCCTCAAGTCCAAACATATCATTGATCTTATTATACTCGTCTAAAACAGCTACAGTTTCAGCAACGCCCTCTTTAACAACCTCAAGGACTGTTTTATCACTATCCAGTTGAGGTTCCTGTTCAAGATAACCCACGGAGTAATCTTGAGAAAAAACCACATCTCCTTGATAATTCTTGTCAATGCCAGCAATTATTTTAAGTAAAGTTGATTTACCCGAGCCATTTAATCCAAGAATACCTATTTTGGCTCCATAGAAAAAACTGAGGTATATATTTTTAAGTACTGGTGTATTAGCATTTTGGAAGGTTTTGGTTACCCCCGTCATTGAGAAAATTATTTTTTTATCGTCGCTATTGCTCATTAAACACGTCCTTTAAGTGCATTAAAAACCCAAGCTATAGCGAAAAAACCAATTCCTACTGCAGCAAAGCCCCAGCCGGCTATATCATTGTAACGAAAAACCCCTAGACCAATCAACGCAAAGCCTACAAAAATCATGATAAATGTGGCCCATGCCAAAACTGTGTTTTTATTCATTTTTCTAAATTCTAAATTCAAAATCAAATATCGTGAAAATCTAAAACTTAACTTTTATCTTTTATGAAAAATTTAATTTTTATGTTTTTTAGCACAACTAGAGTGTTAAGTACTATCAAGGAATATTATGTTTTAATATTTATTTTACAAACA
>JAQCJC010000044.1 GCA_027593245.1 Bacteroidota bacterium
ATACTTAAAATACATTTTAAAGCCCCTAAATTATCAAAATCATAATAATACACAGGCCATGATTGTTGGTGCTATTATTGTCCTTATATTACATCACTATTTTGATTAAAATCATATTTTAAAATAAGCTTATGTTGAAAAAACAAGGGATGTATTTGCCAGAATTTGAGCATGATAATTGTGGTGCTGGATTTATTTGTAGCCTTGAAGGTAACAAGTCAAATGATATTATTCATAAGGCACTTCAAATTTTGGAGCGCCTAGAACACAGGGGTGCTGTTAGTTCGGATGGAAAGACAGGTGACGGCGCAGGAATTCTTACGGATATTCCACATGAGCTGTTCGTTAAGGATTGTCCTTTTGATTTGCCTAAATTTGGTCAATATGCAGCTGGTAATGTTTTCTTGCCAAAAAAAGAGAATCAAAGAAATTATTGTATTTCCGTTTTTGAAAAGCACATCAAAGAACAAGGGCTTAAGATATTGGGGTGGAGAACTGTTCCCGTTGATGATTCGGTTCTGGGGTCCATAGCCCAACAAACGGAGCCTATGGTCAAACAAATTTTCATTAGCAAAAGCAATGTAGAGCAAAAGGACTTTGACTTTAGATTAAAACTCTTTATCGCGCGCAAGAAAGCGGAACATGAAATTTACAATTCCAAACTATCTCAAAGCAACTTTTTTTACCTCCCGAGTCTTTCAACCAAAATCATTATATACAAAGGATTACTTATCCCTGAAGACATCAAGCTTTATTATAAAGACTTAGAAAATCCTTTATTTGTTACCCGCCTGGCATTAGTGCATCAGCGTTTTTCCACCAATACATTTCCAACTTGGGATTTAGCACAACCATTCAGATATATGTGTCACAACGGAGAAATCAATACCCTGCGTGGAAATGTATCCCGAATGCTATCACGTGAAGCTTTACTGGAAAGCAATTGGTTTGGTGAAGATATTAAATCTATTCTCCCCATTATTTTACCCAAAAAATCTGATTCTGCCTCAATGGATATGGCTGTAGAGCTGCTTTTAATGACAGGGCGTTCTTTGCCTGAAGTTATGATGATGCTTATCCCTGAAGCTTGGGAGAAAAATGACGAAATGTCTGATACTAAAAAAGCATTTTACGAATACAATTCTTGTTTGATGGAGCCTTGGGATGGTCCTGCTTCAATTCCATTTACAGATGGAAATTTTATTGGTGCTGTTTTGGATCGAAATGGCCTAAGACCTTCACGCTATTCAGTGACAAAGGACGGATACGTTATCATGTCTTCCGAAATTGGCGTCATCGAATTGGAACCAGAAAATGTTGCACAGCATGGTCGTTTGGAGCCTGGGAAAATGTTCCTAGTCGACATGAACGAAGGACGTATTGTGAACGACGAAGAAATCAAGGAAGATATTGCTTCAAGAAATCCTTATAGAAAATGGTTGGACGACGGGCTGGTATACCTTAAAGAAATTCCTTACAATGACTGCCCAGTATTTCTCAATCAAGAACCTCTAAACAAAAGGAAAGTACTTTTTGGATACACTCAAGAAGATATCAACACAGTGATTCTTCCTATGGCCAACCAAGCAAAGGAACCGATCGGTTCTATGGGGAGCGATACGCCTTTGGCATTATTGTCTGAACGCCCACAACTTATATATAATTACTTCAAACAATTGTTTGCTCAGGTAACGAATCCGCCTTTGGATGGAATTCGCGAGGAGCTGATCACAGATATTAGTTTAACGCTGGGGAGCGACCATAATATTTTTGAAATTAATGAAACCCATTGCAAAAAGCTTAAAATCCAAAATCCTGTCATTTCAAAACAAGATTTAGATAAAATTAAAAGTTACGATCATCCTAATTTCAAGATTACATCAGTTCCAATTTTATACGATATTAGCAAGGGGCACAACGGCTTAGAAGATGCCTTAGACGCGCTTTTAGAAGCCGCTTCAACGCATGTCGATCAAGGGACCAATATCTTGATTCTGTCAGATCGTAATGCAACTAAAGATCAGGCACCTATTCCCGCTCTTTTAGCCTGCTCGTTTATCAATAGCGGATTGCAAAAATTGGGTAAACGTTCCAAAATCAGCATCATCGTAGAATCTGCTGAACCAAGAGAAGTTCATCACTTTGCTTTATTGTTTGGTTACGGCGCAAGTGCCATTAATCCGTATATGGTAAACGAAATTATCGAAGACGAAGTTTTGGCTATCGATCCAAAGGCAGATACAGAAAAGGCAATTGCCAATTACAACAAGGCAGTAGGTAAAGGGATTCTCAAAGTGATGAATAAAATTGGGATTTCTACACTAAATTCATACCGAGGATCACAGTTATTTGAATGTATTGGTATTAACACTCAAGTCGTTGAAAAATACTTCCCAAATACAGCTACTCGAATTCAGGGTGTTGATTTACATCAACTTGAAAAAGAAATTTCAAAGCGCTATGCTACGGCCTACACTAAAAAATCAATTGATGCGACTCTAGACTTAGAAATGGGTGGTCAGTACCGATGGAGGAGAAATGGAGAACATCACCTCTTTAATCCACTTTCCATTGCTAAGCTTCAAGATTCTGTACGTACCAATAAGCCTCAAAAATATAAAGAGTACGCAGAAATGATCAACAACCAATCCAAACAATTGATGACTATCCGTGGATTGTTCGAGTTCACCAATTACGATCCCATTCCGCTTGAAGAAGTTGAACCTTGGACCAATATTGTAAAACGCTTTAAAACAGGGGCGATGTCCTATGGCTCAATCAGTAAAGAGGCTCATGAAAATCTAGCCATTGCCATGAATAGAATTGGTGGAAAAAGTAATTCTGGAGAGGGCGGAGAAGATCAAGAACGCTTTTATAAAAATGCAAATGGAGATTGGAAAAACAGTGCCATAAAGCAAGTCGCTTCCGGGCGATTTGGGGTTACATCCAATTATCTGACTAATGCACAGGAAATTCAAATTAAAATGGCTCAAGGGGCAAAGCCCGGCGAAGGGGGACAATTGCCAGGGCCCAAAGTTAATCCTGATATTGCCAAAACACGAAATTCAACACCCTATGTAGGGCTTATTTCGCCACCACCACACCATGATATTTATTCAATTGAAGATTTATCGCAGTTGATTTATGATTTAAAATCAGCCAACCGTCAAGCACGTATCAACGTGAAGTTGGTTTCTGAAGTTGGTGTGGGCACCGTTGCTGCAGGGGTAGCTAAAGCCAAAGCTGATGTGGTTTTGATTTCTGGATACGATGGAGGAACGGGGGCATCGCCTTTGACTTCGTTAAAGCACGCAGGTCTTCCATGGGAATTGGGGCTTGCTGAAGCACAACAGACCTTAGTGATGAATGACTTGAGAAGTAGAATTGTTGTAGAATGTGACGGACAGTTGAAAACTGGTCGTGATGTAGCTGTTGCCTGTTTACTAGGTGCTGAAGAATTTGGATTTGCAACCGCTCCTTTAGTTGCATCCGGATGTGTAATGATGCGTGCCTGCCACCTCAATACATGCCCTGTAGGGATAGCTACTCAAAACCCTGAATTGCGTAAAAAATTCAAAGGTAAACCTGAACATGTGGTGAATTTTATGTATTTCATTGCACAAGAATTACGTGAAATTATGGCTAAACTGGGCTTCAGAACAGTTGATGAAATGGTTGGGAAAGTTGAAAAACTAGACCGCAATTCTGCTATTGAACACTACAAATCAAGAGGAATAGATTTGAGTCCTATCCTTCACAAAGTTGAGGTCGCTGATGATGTTGATATCCTGAATACGGAACAACAAGATCATCAATTGGAGCGTGCCTTGGATTTTGAAATTATCGACAAAGCACATCCAGCTTTGTTCCGTAAAGAACCTACAGTTCTAGATTTAAAAATCAATAATGAAAATAGAGCCGTAGGCGCTATTTTAAGTAATGAAATATCGAAAATATATGGTGCTCAAGGTTTACCCGATAACACCCTTAAAATAAATTTCAAAGGGTCTGCAGGACAAAGTTTTGGTGCTTTTGCAACTAAAGGGCTCACGCTCAACGTAATAGGTAATACTAACGATTATTTGGGGAAAGGATTGTCTGGTGCAAAAATAACGGTTCGTATTCCAGATGAGTCCACAATCATCCCTGAAGATAACATTATTATTGGAAATGTAGCTCTGTACGGTGCTACTTCTGGAGAGGTTTACATCAACGGTAAAGCGGGTGAGCGCTTTTGTGTTCGAAATTCTGGAGCAACAGCCGTTGTTGAAGGCATTGGCGATCACGGATGTGAATACATGACTGGTGGGGTTGCTGTTATTTTAGGTGCTGTGGGACGTAACTTTGGTGCTGGGATGAGTGGAGGTGTTGCTTATGTTTACGACCCAAAGCAAACATTTATAAATAAATGTAATAAGGAAGGGCTTAATTTGGACCCACTTAGCGATGATGCTCATGTTTTGGAATTAAAATCACTCATCGAAAATCACTACAATAATACTTTAAGTCCATTGGCACAGCGCATTTTGGAACAATGGGAGACCTCAGTACAACAGTTTGTACGTGTCCTTCCTGAAGAATACAGACAAGCACTAATAAGATTAGAACAAGAAAACCTCGTAAAAAAATAATACTATGGGAAAGACCACAGGTTTTATGGAATACAAACGTGTAGACGAATCATACGATGCCGTAGATAAGCGTTTGAAACATTACAAAGAATTCACTATTCCAGTCAAGGAAAAAGAACTCCAAAACCAAGGGGCAAGATGTATGGATTGTGGAATTCCATTTTGTCATAGTGGATGTCCACTGGGCAATCTCATCCCTGATTTCAACGATAATGTCTATCGTGGAAATTGGGAAAAAGCGGCAAAAATACTTCATTCTACAAATAATTTTCCAGAGTTTACCGGCCGTTTGTGTCCAGCTCCTTGCGAACAGGCTTGTGTTTTAGGGATCAACGAAGATCCGGTGAGTATTGAAAATATTGAAAAAAATATTGTCGAAACTGCTTTTAACAAAGGTTGGATTAAAGCGCAAGTTCCTGCCAACAGAACAGAAAAAACTATCGCTGTTGTTGGTTCTGGTCCTTCTGGGCTGGCAGCTGCTCAACAGTTGAATCGCGCAGGTCATCTAGTTACTGTCTTCGAGCGTGATGCCAAAATTGGTGGATTGTTGCGCTATGGTATTCCAGATTTTAAACTCGAAAAATCTGTCATTGACCGAAGAATTGATGTTTTGGAAGAAGAAGGCATCGTTTTTAAGTCCAATACCAATGTAGGTGTTGATGTAACTGTTGAAGAATTGAAAACTAATTTTGATGCGGTTCTTCTTTGTGGCGGCGCTACTGCTCGACGTGTCTTGCCAGTGGATGGAGTAGACTTAAAGGGTGTTTATCAAGCCATGGACTTTTTAAAACTCAATAATGAATATGTTGATGGACTTAAATCATTTGATGATATTATTTCTGCTAAAGGTAAAAATGTAATTGTTATTGGTGGTGGTGATACTGGCTCAGATTGTATTGGAACCTCTAACCGACACGGAGCCCAGTCCGTAACAAATTTCGAAATCCTTGACAAACCAACTGAAGGTCGCCCTGCACACCAACCGTGGCCATTTTGGCCCATGAAAATGAAAACGAGCTCTTCTCACCAAGAGGGAGTAGAGCGTCATTGGAGCGTCTCTACAAAAAAGTTTATTGGGGATAAAAATGGTCAACTCACAGCTTTAGTTACTTGCGAAGTTGAATGGATTTTTAAGGAAGGTGAGCGTCCACAATTGAAAGAGCTTCCTGGTACAGAAAAGACATGGCCATGTGATATGGTTTTATTAGCTCTCGGATTTACGGGGCCTGGTTCACAGCTCGTAGATCAATTGGGTGTCGAAACTGATTTTAGAACAAATGTAAAAGCTACAACAAAAGACTACAAAACGAGTACGCCGGGTGTGTTTGCTGCTGGAGACATTCGAAGAGGGCAATCGCTCATTGTTTGGGCCATATCAGAAGGTCGTCAAGCAGCCCACCATATAGACGCGTTTTTGATGGGTTTATCTGATTTACCGCTCAAAGATGACAATGATTTACCGCGGGTTTAGTTTTCCCTATTTTGATGTATAAAATAACTAAACGTTGAATACATTTATAAAGTCTAAGATAAATTGTATTTTCACCACGATTTATAGCCTAAAATATTGACTGCTCTAAATCTAAATTTATATACAAGTTCAACGTTATGAGAAAACTCTATTTTTTAGCTGCGTTTTTATTAATTATTGGTTGTCGTGATGAAGAGGTTGGTGCGGAGCTGCCAACAAACGAGGTCTCCTATGCGGTGACCGAGATTAGTTTTAAGCCTGAATTGAATGAATCTGTTTCGGATGAAATTGTTTTGGATTACGACGGTATGCAAACGTTTACAGCAGCTATTCCTTATGAGGTCAGTATCGAGAATTTGATCGCAAGTATAACACTTTCGTCAGATGGTGGATTCATTCAATTAGATGGTTCTGCATTTCAAAATGAGCTAACTGCACATAATTTCGGAAAAGAAGTTGAGCTTGAAGTTTTTAATTCTGATCAATCTAATTCTTGGAACTATACAATTCGATTAACTTATTTCACAGGGCTTCCTATCCTCAACATTGACACTGATAATATCCCTGTTGAATCTAGAGAAATGTATGTCAATGGTACATTAAACTTGTTTGGTGGATTGGATTATGACGATATCGACAACTCAGCGATTCAAATTAGAGGTCGTGGAAATTCCACGTGGTTTCTTCACCCCAAGAAACCTTTTCAAATTAAATTTGAAAGCAAAACAAATATTCTGGGTATGCCCGAGGATAGAAAATGGGTTTTACTTGCAGAATATTCCGACAAAACGATGTTGCGCAATAAACTTACCTATGAAATGGGTGCGATGAGTAGCTTGGATTATACACCCACAGGGGAATACATTGAATTGTTTTTGAACAATACTCATCAAGGGACATACCTTTTGGCACAAAAAGTAGAAGAAAGCAGCAATAGGGTGCAAATTGGTGATGATGGTTTTTTAATTGAAATTGATCAGCAACAAAGAGTAGATCCAGATGATGTGTTTTTTACTCCTACGATATTTACTCAACAATACAATTCCAATGTTTTTAACATCAAGGCGCCAAATATTGGTTATGGTTCTCCGGAGTTTGAACTTATAGAAGACCACATTAATAACTTTGAATCTGTTTTATTTGGTCCAGATTTTACGGATCCTGATGCAGGATACCGTGCCTTTGTGGATTTAGATAGTTTTGTGGATTGGTTTTTAATTAATGAGATTGCCAAAACTGTAGATGCCAAATGGTATTCTAGTATTTATTTTACGTATATCCCTGGCGAAAAAATTAAAATGGGGCCTTTGTGGGACTTCGATTTATCTTACGGAAACGTGGATTATGCTGACTCTCAATACGTCGATGGCTTTTGGGTAAAAGACAATCTTTGGATCAGTAGAATGTTTGAAGACCCTTATTTTCAAGCTCTAGTAGAGGAACGATTCGATTATTATTACAACAGTCTAGGCTACTTCAATCAAGTCATTGATGACACTAGTTCATACCTCAATAGGGCGCAGGAATTTAATTATGCGATTTGGCAAAGTTTGGGGGTTTATGTTTGGCCTAATCCAGTGTATTACGATACTTATGAAGAAGAAGTCACACACCTTAAACAGTGGCTTTCAGCTCGCTTAAATTGGTTAGCT
Organism: Bacteroidota bacterium; assembly: GCA_027593245.1. Classification (GTDB taxonomy): domain Bacteria; phylum Bacteroidota; class Bacteroidia; order Flavobacteriales; family Flavobacteriaceae; genus UBA3537. The sequence continues at coordinate 7,755 of JAQCJC010000044.1, forward strand.
CAAGAATTTTAGTCTAAGGCTCGTTTTGTTAATGTTTTTATAAATCAAATTTATTTTTGTTATCGTTGTGTTAGATTTGTTGGTGTAAACAAGTAAATCCATTACAAATGCCTGCACTAATCATAAATATTCTGGCCTTTTTTATTATCCCTTTAATGCTCATCGGAGGTGATAACAAGCCTGCAAATGACTTTCAAGGAAAAGCTACCTATATTTCAAAATCAAGATTAGAACTAGGTACATGGGGTGCTCGAATGAGTGAAGCCCAAAAAAAACAAATAGCAGCACGCTTGAAAAATCGTTTAGAAAAAGAATTTGTTTTGGTATTCAACAAAGAAGAATCCTTATTCACAGAAGAAGAGCAGCTCGATGCTATCTCTGGCGCTACCGATTCATGGGGTAAGAATTTTGCAGCCGGTGAAAACTATAAAAATGTAAAAAGTGACAAACAGATTCAGCAACAAGAATTTTATGGTAAAAAGTTTTTAGTCAAAGACCAGTTGCAGCCAATGACTTGGACTCTTGGAAATGAGACAAAAAAAATTGGGAATTACACTTGTTTTAAGGCTACGACATTCATTCCAACAGACGATTTGCTGTGGTATTCTTTTTCTTGGTCGCGCATGCGCACAACAAACGACTCGGAAGAGAAGACGACTGAAGAAGACGACAAGTCAGTAGATATTACAGAAGTTGAAGCATGGTATACGCCTCAAATCCCTGTACGTCATGGTCCTTCAGAATATTGGGGATTACCGGGTTTAATATTGGAAGTCAGTGCCGGTGAGACCACTATGCTTTGTTCTAAAATTGTACTCAATCCTTCAGATGTCATTGAGATTGAGGCCCCTAGCAAAGGATCTGTAGTCACTAAAATTGAATACCAAGACCTTATTCAGAATAAAATGGTTGAATTTAGAAACAACCGCATGAGACGTCGTTAGTCTAAGCAGCATAAAGGCTTTGATTAATAATTACAGTACACCCAACCAGTAAACACTTCGTTATCTTCGTTGTTCAGCGTCAGAACATAAAAATAGGTGCCCACTGGAACCAACTTTCCGTCATCGGAGTGGCCAGCCCATTTTTTGTCATTAGTTCCTTCAAAAATACACAGGCCATAGCGGTTGTATATCTTTAAAGTATGATTAAAATGTACATCGTATAGATTTTGAATATCAAATACATCATTAAACCCATCACTATTGGGCGATAAAGCCTGAGGAATAACAAGGGCACAATTCTCTGATACTAACAGTATTGGATAAATTTCGTAACAAAGCCCTTCTTCAACACGCGCATAGACCATTTGCTCCTCACTAGAGACCATAAAAGTATTTGAATTAACAATTTCATTGTTCCCGTTTTCAGCCTCTTGAAGTGAATTGAAGAAACCAGAAAAATCAGGATTCGAGAACAAATCCGATGCAGTATATAAATCTACTGTTGGATTACTTCTTTGGCAATATAAAATTTCAAAAGGATTTGTATAAATAATTGGATTTTCAGCAACCAAGGTGATTGTGTAAACTTCATAGCAAAGTTCAGTTTCTATGCGAGCATAAACGATTTGGTTAAGCTCAGTTACAGTAAAATCTTCAGCAGATTCGATTAAATTGTTGATTGATTGAGTGTCTGACAGCTCGTTAAAAAACCCAGTAAAATCAGGTCCCAAAAAGAGATTAGAGGCGTCAAATAAATTTGCTGTAGGGTTGTTGTCTTGACAATACAAAAGCTCAAAAGAGTCATCAAAAACAGTTGGTTCTACAATTATAATATCAATAGCTGCTAAAGTTTGACTTTCACAGTCGTCAATGGTTTGGGTGATATACACAGTAGTACTTTCATCAACTATTGTTTGTGCATCCAGTAAGGTATCACCTGTTTCTTCAGCATAAAAGCGAATGTTTGATCCATTGGTTTGCAATTCATTTAATACTACTGATTCACAAAAACTTTGAGGAGAATCTGCTGTTGGTTCTGGTGTATTGCAGCTACTGTCTATGGAACAAAATTCTAAAATTCTAACTTGTTGTAAATTATTTGCTCCACCAGTTGCTGCGGTAAAACCCCAGTATAAGTTAGGATCACCATTAAAAAATAGAGTAGGAATATCTATAGTTACACTAAAGATTGATGCCCCATCTAAGGTTAGACTCAGAGTCTTGTCTGTACCGTCCCAGCTAATTAAAATAGGGTGCCATAAGCCATCTTCCAGATTATTGACGCCAACGTAGGGCGTATATGCACTGTGTGCAGACATTACCCAAGGCTGACCATTTGCAATTAAGGCTACATGGTCCTCTTGTACAGGGTCATTTCCAGAGTTCCACCAAGTATCAAATTCAATGGCCAATGAAGGCGAAATCCCAGAGTACCCAATACCTCCACCTAGAGACCCCTCGTTGTTAGAGATGGCTTGAATTACGAATGCTATACCATCGGCACCACCATTTTGTGTTCCTAAGTATAGCTCAGCTTCTAAGCTAAAATCTAAATCAAAATTAACTAGGCTTTGAGACCAAACAAAGCCTGCTTGATTATTTATAGCTTGGGTCAATCGAACCGTATCGTCATTGATTATAGTGGCGTTTCCCGAAACCACAAATTCTCCTTCATCAAAGGTAAAACATGGAACTGTTTGTGCTTTTGCTAAATAAGTTGTTAGCATCAGCATAATCATTAAAAAACGCATAGTTGTTAAATTAGTTGGTACCGCTAAAATAATATTTTTTTTAGATATTTGACTAATTATAACAATGTAATACATATTTTTGTATCAATTCAGAATTTCATTTATGCATATTAAATTTTACTCTCTTTTTACCCTTTTATTTTTTTATAGTTGTTCTGATTATAACTCTACAAATGAACGTCCTAAAAACGTTATTTTGCTTATTAGCGATGGCACGGGCTTATCACAAATTTCTTCAGCCTATTTTTATAAAGAATCTGAAGTAAATTATTCAAGATTTCAGCATATAGGACTCATTACGACCAGCTCTTCAATAGAAGATATTACAGACTCAGCTGCCAGTGCTACTGCATTTTCTTGTGGTCAAAAAACCTACAATGGAGCTATCGGCATTTTGGAAGATTCAAAGCAACTAGAAAATATTGTCGAAATTGCTTCATTAAAAGGGGTGAAAACAGGTCTTGTGGCCACCTCATCTATCACACATGCTACGCCAGCCTGTTTTTATGCGCATGTTTCTGATAGAGACTATGAAGATGAAATAGCTTTACAACTTACCAAATCAGAAATTGATTATTTCGCAGGTGGAGGGGAGAAGTTTTTTAATCAACGAGCAGATGGTTTAAATCTTATTGATTCTCTTGAATCGAATGGGTTTTCCACCAATACAAGCTCATTGACTTCATTTGATAAAATCAAATCAAACACAAAACAAGCTTTTTTACTTGGGGCTGAAGATATGCCAAAAATGAGTGAGGGCAGGGGTGATTTCTTGTCAGAAGCTACCTTGTTGGGTGTTCAGTTTTTACATCAAAACAACACCCCTTTCTTTTTGATGGCGGAAGGCTCACAAATAGACTGGGCAGGACACGATAATGATGCCCCTTATTTGATTTCTGAACTTATCGATTTTGACGAGCTTATTGGAGCAGTATTGGATTTTGCTGCTCAGGATGGGGAAACCTTGGTGGTGGTAACTTCAGATCACGAAACGGGCGGATTTACACTTTCGGGTGAGCCTTACTTGACAAATGAAGGTAAAATTTACGACAGTTATAACAAACTCGATCCTCGATTTTCTACTGGTGGACATTCGGCGACACTAATCCCAGTTTTTGCGTATGGTCCAGGAGCTGCTCAATTTTCTGGAGTGTACGACAATACAGACATTTTTCACAAAATTATTGAACTCACTAAATGGGATGTTAATTAAATCGATACTCTTTAGATTTAAAATTTTTATTTCAAAACGCAACTAATATTCTTTTCATTGTCTTAACTTTATACAGTCAAAACACAACTCATGGATATCGATATCATCGTTAAGAGCTCTAAAGAGTTTAAAATCTGTAAAAATGATGAAGTCGTCATAAAAGGTTTTAAACCAAAGTGGTATTCCTCTGCATCGCATTTCTTTTTTAATAACCAAACTTATGAAATTAAAAAGAAGGGTTTTTTCAGTTCTGAATTTAACATTTTTAAAAGTGGTAAACTGAGAGGAGAATTTGTCCATAATTGGAAAACTGGCTATTCTTTTAAGTTGTTGGATGCCAACAAATCATTCATTAGTTATTCAATGAAAGTTGAGCGGCCTAATGGCTGGCTTAAGTATGATCTTTTATGCACTCTTTTTGACGATAATAACAACGCCGTTTTGTCACTTCGATATGTATGGAAAAAATGGAAAACTTCCATGCAAGCTGAAATTGTTGATTCTGTTTATGAAAATTACGAGCTTCTCGTCTATACCTTAATGCTTTTCAGGTTATATCAGCAAGCACAATCTACTGGGGCTGGAATGGGTTCTTTTTAAAAGATTAGTTGTGTTAAGCAAGCAATCATTTTTTTTTATATATTTAAGTACTAATTTAAAAACTTTAAAAATGAAAAGAATCATTGCATTTACAGTATTATCTCTAATGGTCACATCTTGTAATTTCAAAGCTAATGGAGCTGATGAAGTTTCTAATGAACCGATGGTGATTGGATCAGTTACAATGGAGGATGGCACGAGCAATCCTGTCCTCGTTGGAGAAACCAAGAATGAGCAAATTTGGTTAGATTACATTAAAGCGCACAACGACAGAGAATTAGACAAAATAGCTGCTGTTAATGCAGAAGATTGGGAAGGATATACACCTGATGGAGGCGTGATTAAAGGCAATGATAAACATATCGAATTTTTGGCTTCTTGGTTTGAGTCCTCTTCACCAAAATGGAAGGTCAATTGGATGATTGCCAATGCAGCTGCGGACGAAGATGGTGTGATGACACAATGGTTAACCACAGGAAACGAATACACCAATAGGGATGAAGAAGGCAATGAGGTTTTGGAATACCATGTTCATGATATTCAATTTGTTGGCGACAACATCAAAAAAATAAATGTGTATTCTAGAATGAAGCCAGCAGAATAGCATTATTTTGTTTTAAAAAAAAAGCCCAACAAATTATGTTGGGCTTTTTTTGACTAATTCAAAAAACACTATTGTGTTGAGATAGTTAATGGAAATTGTAAATTAACTTCGTCTTCACCGACTCCATTCCATTGATCATCTGGCATACCATCTGCATCTTTTTCTGGTTCGTGAACTAACATAACGGAAAGCTCTCCTGTGCCTGCAACACCAACTAGTGAAAATTGTTGGCCAATTGGATCTCCATTTACATCAGAATCTTCATAGGCTAAACTATTTAGAACCAAGCCTCCGAGTCCAGAGTAAAAGAATAGGTGGTCAATATCTCCTCCTTCGCCTGGTTCTAAAATTTCATTGGTAATGACATACTCTTCATCATCAATTGGAAGTGTATTGTTATAAAGTTGAACTTCTCCGCTGTAAAATCCTTCAGGTATTGAAGTAACTCCCGAATAACCAGCTGTAATATTTCCAACTGCATAATCAGGGTCTTCCCAGCGCATTTCATACTCCACGTTATTTGTATCGGTCAAAGTAACGACTACTGTAGTGATTACTTCTAGCTCTACTACTGGAGCTGGGTCATCGTCATCAGAACACCCTGTGAACACAAGTGATAGAATAAGCATTGGAAATAGTAAAATTTGTTTTTTCATTGTTTTGGTTTTTAAAATTAATAATTGAGTTTAAGATTTAATAAAAAATTTCTACCTAGGTCATCAGCATAATAACGCAAAAGATTTAGGTAACTTCTGTAGGAGCTGTTTAATAAATTTGTTATCTCTAATCCTACTTTTAGAGATGTTGTTTTTGATACTTTAAAATCCATACTGCCATTTAACTTTAACAAATGATATGCGTTTGGTGGTGTGCTTATATCGAGTGTTTCTGTTGTTTCTAGTACTGGAATATAGACTTCAAAATTATTATCTGGGTACTCATTCTGAGCAAACACATATTCGCTCTCTAAGGATAATTTCAGATTGTTTAATTTTTGATTAGAATATGAAATTTGATTTTTTGTATTGACAGGGGGCATATTTATTAAAGGCAGATTGTTGCCTCGTTCATATCCTTTGACTAATGATAATTGATGAGTGAATTTCAAAGCCTTGTTTAAATTGTAGCTGGCATCTATATCCACACCAAAAAGTTGTACTTCGGTTTGTCGGTATTCCCAAACTTGAAAATTTCCTCTAATAGTCTCTGTTAAGCCAGTTGGTTCAATTAGAATAAAATCTTGAATAAGGTTGTGGAACGGGTTGACTGAGAAATTAAAGCGTTCACTTTCGAACCTATACGTCAAATCCGTTTTATGTCCAATTTCAGATTTAAAACGCAAGTCACCTAATTCAATTCGAGCTATGGCGTGGTGTAAACCATCGCTAAAAAGCTCAGAGGGGTTAGGCGCTCTGGAAGCCATTGATTGGTTGAAGAACAGGGACGATTTTTCACTAATATTATAGTTGAATCCTAGAGTTGCTGAAAGATTATTAAACTCCAGTTTTGGGTTAGTGAGTAATTGGGTGCTTAACTCATTCACTACAATATCAGGAAATAAAATATCATATCCACGTTCAATCCATACCGAGTTTTTGTAATATTTAAAAGCATCTATAAAACTGTAATCGTAACGAATTCCAGATTCTACTTGCCATTTGTCATTAATTTTATAATCTCCAATAACGTAGACTCCATAATCATATTTATCATAGTCTGGAATTAATCGTCTAATTCCAGTATCTGGATTGGCGAAATTTGTTTGAAATCGGCCCATTATTCCGTACTTAAGTTCTAAGGCATCATAAGCCTTTTTAACATCCAACAAAACAGTATGGGTGTTCAGTTCCAAATCTAATGCCGGCGTATCTCGATCATTACCTCTTCGGATGTCGTACTCGAAGCGTTTGTTTTTTTGATAATCGTATTGAAAATTCACTTTACCTAGACTTTCGAAATTTTTAAACCCTTTGATACGAGCAAGATGATGTTTTACATCTCGATTGGGGTACCCAATATCGTAGGTAAAGTTTCTGATTATTAGCGGCTCGTTACTGTTTATAGCTCTTATTTGAGAGGAGGCATTAGCAGCATGTGCGGAGCGTAAAATACCTATAGTTGTATTGTAATAGGAATAATATCCTTCTAAGCCATAATCAAATCGATTCAATCCCAAACGAAAGGAAAGGTCTTTTTCCATTAAACCTGTATTACTCAAGATATAGTTGGCAGATTCTACATCTCCAAAGCGCTTTAGTGTACCTTGGACGGTACTGTACCAGCCATTTTTAAAGCTTTTTGTGAGTTGAGAAGTTACACCTCCTCCACGTCCATTTGAAGCAGCAGTACCAATCGTTTTACCATAGAGACTGTCTTTTACTGCGGTTTTTAATCCTTCAGCAATAATAATACCACCCATAGCGTCACCCCCATATTGCAATGCACTTGCACTTTTCACAAGGGTTAAGCGCCCAACTGAGTTGACATCAATATTGGGTGCGTGTTCTTTCCCCCATTCTTGGTCTTGCATCCGTACTCCATTATTAATCATGATAATCCGACTGCTGTGTAGTCCATTGATGATGGGTTTTACAATCCCATTGCCTTTATTTAATGAAGAGACTCCACTCAAGCTGTTCAGCGCATCACCCAGGGTTCCAGCACTGAACTGTTCAAGAGTTTCCTGATTTATGTTTTTTTCTACTACAGTAGTTGTTTTATTTTCGTAGGCCTTGCCTTCTAAAATGATTTCATTAAGTTCTTCCAGATGATGTTCAAGCTTAAAATCCCGTACGCTGTCCCCTAAAATTTTAACCGAAAAGGTCTTTGGCTCACAAGACGAATGCAGAACCTTAATGGAATATGAGGTATTGGGGCAAAGGTTTGAAATGGAGTACACCCCATCCAATGAAGTTTGCACTACTGTTTCAGTTTCAGCCACCACAAGGGTTGCTCCTGACAATAGGGATCCATCATGTAGGTCTATAACCTTACCTGAGAGGGTGTGTGTACAATTTTGGGATGCTGTTGTTAGCTGAGCTAATAACAACACGACTAAAGCGTATATGCGCATAATTTTTTTTCATTAACATTTAAAATTTGGGGAATGACGTTATGAAAAAAATGGGGGAGCCCGCAGTTGTTTATTGGTTAGGTAAAAGGTATTTAATTGTAATGCTTTAAATGTACCATTGAGTTTGACATCTACAATTGATTCATTAAAATCAGGAAAGTCAGCGATTTTGAAATCAAATGATAAAAGATTGAAGTCGCAAATATCACAACTCGCTATGTTTTGGTGCATATGAGCTTTGTTTTCAGAACAAATAATGTGCTCGTGTTCACCAAAGTGGTGGTAAAAGGTTATAATAGTAGGCAGCAGCAACAGCAACAGCAATAGGCTGGCTAGATATTTCTTTACTATTTCATCTTTATTTTTCACTACACAAAATTAATAAAAATAAACCAAATCTAGCTTAATTTAGTTTAAGAATTATTCATTCAAGCCTTCTTCTGATGATTGATTGACTTGTGGGAGTTCAAGAACAGACTCCGCAAAAGCGGTATTTAATTTTTTGGATTTACCCAAGAACTTGGTGTACTTGTTCTAAACATTACACGCTGATGAAGGGATTTCATTTGCGATATTCCTTTCGTTTTTGACGCTTTAAATATACTCTGAGGTATGATACAGCAAAAATTAAAGCAAAAAACACCACGAAAAATAATAGAATAAAGTTATGGGCTGAAATCCAAAAAGCAAGATATGAAAATACCGAAACTATTAACAAGGACGATAGGCCAATTATAACTGAAGCCATTAGATGCGAATTTGTTAGTCTAAGTATTAAATGGTGGGTGTGAAATCTGTCTGGAATAAAAGGACTCTGTCCTAAAGTTAACCGGTATAGATAAATACTTGCAGTATCAACCATTGGATATATGAAAATAGTCATTGGTGCTATCGGTAGAATTGATTTGTGTATAAGCCTTTGAATTATTGGCTCATTAGTTGTAACCACCATCATGGTCATTAAAAACAATATAAACCCAATAAAAAGAGCACCAGAATCGCCCATAAACACCTTTCGTTTATTACTGAAATTAAAAGGTAAATAAGCTAAGATAATGCCCGTCATAAGAATGCAAATTCCAAAATTGACCTTATAATCCAATACCCAAAAAATAACAGCAAAAGAAATAAACGCTATTATGGAAATAAACCCTGAAAGACCATCAATACCGTCAATTAAATTAAAAGAATTAATCATAAAAACGCCGATAAAGACAGTTAAGGGTAAACCAATCCAAAATGATAATTCGTATAGGCCTAAAAATCCATTGAGATTTGTTAATACCAAATTATCGGCTAAGATAGCAGCAGTGACGATCAAAATTTCGTAGACTAATTTAATTTTAGCACTCATTATTTTTAAATCATCCCAAAAACCAATAACAGTAAGTACGACCATACAGATTGTCAAATAAAAAAAACTCTGCAAATCATTTACAAAAGATACGATTGGTATACATCCAATTAAGAATAAAAACAAAAAAACAATGCCTTCTGAGTTTGGTACAGGAGTTTTGTGGAAGTCCCTTTTTTTTGGTTTTCCAAATATCCTAAATATTAGAATAAAGCGTCTAAATGAATTGATCGCGAAAATGCTCAACAGCATAGTCGTAATTAAGTAAATAGATATGAATTCAATTGTATACAAACCAAAAATATTTAATACAAATATAATCTTAACTTATTAAAGATAATAGAATATTTATATTATTTTTGTAATTCTAATATTAATATTAATATTATT
>JAQCJC010000129.1 GCA_027593245.1 Bacteroidota bacterium
TTTTAAAATTATGAATTTGTCTTCATTTCATTTAAAATTAATCGGGTTCTTTATTGTGTTGTCTTCACCATGCTCTTTTTTAATTGCTCAAAACAAAATTAATATAGAAGGTGTGGTTTACGACGAATTTGATTATCCAATTCCTTATGCCTCTATAGGAATTATAAAAAAAAATATTGGTACAAGTTCAACTGAGGAAGGGACCTTTAAGTTTTATGTATCTAATAATGAAATTTCAGACGTCATAGAAATTTCATCAATTGGTTACGAGCCCTTTATAATTACCGTACAAAATTTTATTGCCTTGAAAGATAAAACTTTTGTGCTAAAGGAGAAAATTACAGCATTGGGTGAGGTTTCTATTGAAAGGCCAAATGAAATTGTAAAAAAGGCCTTCAAAAAATTGAAGACAAATACCATCAGCAGTAAACATAAGTTAGGCGTACTGTATAGGCGCTGGTCGGTAGAGGATAAACTATGTCGTTATTTCATTGAACAATATATAGATCTTATAGACCGTGGTCCGTCTTCATATATTCAAGCTTTTGAAGTACTTCAAAGCCGTACTTCTTCGGATTATAGATTTATAAAAAATGAACAAGACCGTCATGCCCTACAATTCATGGCGCTTAATAATCCCCTACGTAATGGACCATCACTAGGATCATACAATTGGAAAAAAATTGAAGACACATTTTATGAAGGAGAAGATGTTTTGGTATTGCAGGGCACTCAAAAAAGCGGAAACAGTATAACGCTATATATTGGCTTCGATTCTTCAAAAATATATAAGATTGAAAAGAATACAATTTCAATGAAAATAGGTAAAAGTTTGAACGCACTTTACATCTACAAAAAAAATAATGAAGGTAAACTTTATTTAAGTTACCACAAACGTCAATGGGAAGGGGCTGTGGCCACTCCAGAACACGTAAAAAGAGCTATGCTTAATGCAGGAAAAAAGGGGCGTAAATATATTCCTATTTCATACCGTCATGAGGTTTTTGTATTGGATCTTGAGGATGGTAATGGTAAAATGAAATTAAATGACGAGTCTTTTCAACAAGATATGACATTGTATAAAATCCCCTACGACGAGGAATTTTGGAATAGTGTCAGTTTACCCCCTGAAACTAAATTTTATTTAAAAAATATAAAAGAATTGGAAGGGCTTTACGATGTTCCTATTGAAACCCAGTTTTTGTATTCTAACAAAAGGTAATTTTTGTAAAGAAAAAGTGTGGCAGAGGGAGTGAAGTCGAAGTATTTTGTTTTAAGATTAGGAATTGATTTAGAATAAGATGTACCTTTGTTTCAAAGTTCACAATGACCTGTATCGTTATATATTGTCATTTTTAAAACCTAATATATGACATTTCAGTCTTTGGGACTTATTGAAGCCCTACTTAAAGCAGTTCGTTTACAGGGCTACGAAACACCCTCTCCAATTCAACAAAAAGCTATACCTCCAATTCTTGAGGGCCTTGATGTGCTTGCTTCGGCTCAGACAGGAACAGGAAAAACTGCAGGATTTACCCTGCCAATGCTGCAAATTTTATCAAAAAACCCAGTCCGCCATCGGCGTCCTGTACGTGCATTGGTGCTTACGCCAACTAGAGAATTAGCCGACCAGGTATTTACAAACATTAAACACTACAGTAAATTTTTGGACCTTCGTTCCGCTGTTATTTTTGGTGGTGTAAATCAAAACCCGCAAATCAAGCAACTTCGAAATGGAGTTGATGTTTTAGTAGCGACTCCGGGACGATTGATTGATTTGGAAAATCAAGGCCATTTATCACTATCTCAAGTTGAGATCTTTGTACTTGATGAAGCTGATCGTATGTTGGATATGGGGTTTAAACGTGATATCGATAAAATACGATCATTGATTCCCTCTAGACGCCAAAATTTAATGTTTTCGGCTACTTTTTCAAGAGAAATAAAAAGTTTAGCACAGACCCTTTTAAAACGGCCAATTCTTGTAGAAGCAACACCGGAAAACACAACTGTTGAAGCGGTTACTCAACAGATTTACAGAGTGGCAAAAGAGAAAAAAACAAAGCTTCTTATAAAACTAATCAAAGACGGACAGTGGCAGCAAGTATTGGTGTTTATGCGCACCAAACATGGCGCTAATAAACTTTGTAAAAAACTTGAAACTGCTCAAATTTCAGCAATGCCTATTCATGGAAATAAAAGTCAAACCGCAAGAACACGCGCTTTAGCCGGTTTTAAGAATCGTGACATTCGTGTTTTAGTTGCAACGGATATTGCAGCACGTGGTTTGGATATTCCTTTGTTACCACATGTGATCAATTACGAGCTTCCAAACATTCCTGAAGATTACGTGCACCGCATAGGTCGTACAGGCCGAGCAGGAGCAAATGGCGTGGCTTTATCTTTAGTGTGTGCCGAAGAAACTTCGTACTTAGCTTCTATAGAAAAACTTACCAAGCAACGTTTCAAGAAAGAAATTGTTGAAGATTTTGAACCCGATCCAAATGCTTCAACAGCGCCTCCCAAACAAGGTGGAGGTCGTCAAAGACGCAGTGGTGGCCGACCCAGTAATAACCGTCAAGGCTCTGCTGCCGGAGCTAACAGATCTATTTCTAAGCGCCGCCGCTAATTTTAGTAGTTTCATTGTTTGCTAATTCAAGTAAACTCTTTGCAAGAGCAAATTTGTAAGTAGCAGAATTTTTACAAAATAAAAAGTTATTTCTAACAATAATTTTGGAACAGAGAGGAGTCAAATCGAACTATTTTGGGGAGGATTTGAATTTTATTTTAAGAATCTTGTAACTTATCAAAATGAAGTCAAAATAGGGTTATACTTTTTGTTTTGATTTGATATGTGTAGTCCAA
>JAQCJC010000130.1 GCA_027593245.1 Bacteroidota bacterium
TGGAAAAAAAAATGAGCACTAAATTTATTTTAAGAATAATTAAAATATTTTTTGGTGTGTCATCGCTTAGGTATTTTCTAAGTATAAGATGAAAATTTTGAAAATTTCGATAATATTCTTGGATTACTAAAAATAAAAATCCTCTTTTGACTGCATCAAATTTTTCAATTGTGTTATCAATACTTCCACCCTCATCAATACGCTTTATCGATTGATATAAATTTGTAATATCGGATTGATTAGATATTTTTAGACCCGTCTATTAAAGATTGTACCACTCCAGGATCAGCGAGAGTTGAGGTATCTCCTAACTGGTCTTCCTCTTGGGAGGCAATTTTGCGGAGAATTCTTCTCATTATTTTACCCGATCTAGTTTTGGGTAACCCTGGTGCAAATTGGATCTTGTCTGGTGTTGCTATGGGTCCAATTTTTTGACGTATCCATAAGGTAAGTTCTTTTTTCAGATCATCACTGACCTCAACGCCCGTATTGGTAGTAACGTAAGCATAAATTCCCTGACCTTTAATATCATGGGGGTATCCTACAACGGCTGCCTCGGAAACAAGTTTGTGCTCTACAAAAGCACTTTCTATTTCAGCAGTACCTAATAGATGTCCTGATACATTAATGCAATCATCAACGCGACCTGTAATCCAATAAAATCCATCTTTGTCTCTTCGACACCCGTCCCCAGTGAAATATTTTCCTTTAAATTGACTAAAATAGGTTTCAATAAATCGTTGATGATTTCCGTAAACAGTTCTCATTTGTCCAGGCCAACTATCGAGCATACATAGTTTGCCTTCACATTCTCCCTCTAATATATTTCCATGATCATCGACAATCGCCGCTTCAATTCCAAAGTAGGGATGCGTTGCACTTCCCGGTTTGAGCTTAGTTATGCCTGGTATAGGAGAGATTAAATGACCTCCTGTCTCTGTTTGCCACCACGTATCTACAACGGGGCATTTGTTTTTACCAACGACATTGAAGTACCAATTCCAGGCCTCAGGATTAATGGGTTCGCCCACAGTTCCTAAAATACGAAGAGAGGATAAATCACATTGATTAACAAAAGCATCCCCTTCTTTCATTAACGCTCGTATTGCTGTTGGAGCTGTATAGAAAATATTTACTTTGTGTTTATCGCACACTTGCCAAAATCTTGAAAAGTCTGGATAGTTAGGTACGCCTTCAAAAAGTAGAGTTTGGGCGCCATTTGCAAGCGGACCGTATAAAGAATATGAATGACCTGTAATCCATCCCGCATCAGCGGTGCACCAATACACGTCACCAGGGTGGTAATCAAAAGAGTATTTATGAGTAAAAGAGGCGTAGACTAAATACCCACCCGTGGTGTGCAGTACGCCTTTGGGTTTTCCTGTCGAGCCCGAAGTATATAAAATAAATAAGGGATCTTCGGCATTCATTGGTTCGCATACACATTGATCATCAACTTCTTTTAATAACTCATCATAATAAAAATCATTTTTTTGATGGAGGTCGTCTTGAGTATTTGTATAACGAACCACTAAGGTTTTAATAGAGTCATTACAATTCTCTAAGGCAGTATTAATATATTTTTTTAAAGGAATAGTTTTTCCACCCCGTATTCCCTCATCTGCGGTAATGACAAATTGAGATTGGCAATCTTGAATTCGACCAGCAATAGACTCGGGGGCAAAGCCACCAAAAATTACGGAATGAATGGCACCGATACGAGTACATGCCAGCATCGCAAACGCTACCTCTGGGATCATCGTCATGTAAATTGTAACGCGATCGCCTTTTTTTACCCCAAGTTTTTTGAGCACATTGGCAAATCGACTGACCTCGCTTTGTAATTCTTTATAGGTGTATGTTTTTGATTGGCTGGGATCGTCTCCCTCCCAAATAATCGCTGGATCAGTGGGCCTTTGGTCGGCGTGGCGATCTACACAGTTATAGCAAACATTTAATTCACCATCCTCAAACCATTTAATAGAAACCTCTCCCTCATAGCTGGTATTTTTAATTTTAGTAAAATCTTTAAACCAAGTGATCTGTTCTTTAGCAATTTTTGACCAAAACTGTTCTTTATCCGCAAAAGACTCGGCATACATCTGGTCATATTGTTCTTGAGTAAGCAGGGGATTGTTGAGGGGAAAATCTTTCATCACTTTTCACTCATTTTAAGCAATTTTTTCCATTGGTTCAATTTTACAGGCATTACACTTAAGCGAGATTGTTTGACGAGAGGAAAATCATCAAAAAAAGGATCGGCCTTAATTTCTGCTAAGGTTACTTCTTTTAAATCTTTCACATATTTAACATCCACCATTCCAAAAATGCCTTTTTGATCAGTGGGATCCGGATAATACTCTTTTACAACAGTCATAACTCCTTTGATCGCCTTTTCAGAGACAGAACTATAAAATAAACACTCATCACCTTTTTTCATTTGCTTCATGTAATTTGCGGCCTGATAGTTTCTGACACCATCCCAATGCTCGACTTTTTTCTTTTTTTGCTGTTCCCATGACCAGGTCTCGGGCTCTGATTTCATTAACCAATAATTTTTAGAAGTTTTCATGAATTAAGGTATTTGGACTAGGTCTTACATTGTAATTATTAAATTTATTTTTACTAGATTTTAAAATTTCGATAGCATTCCAACCAATCATTGCCGCATTATCGGTGCAATAAGCCATGGGTACTTGATGATAAGCAAGGCCCTTATCTTCTATAAAGTTTTTTAAAAGTCCATTGATATATTGATTAGCAGCAACACCGCCACAAATAGAAAAATCTTTAATTTTAATTTTCTTTTTTTCGAGCTCGGTAAAAGCATTACTGATTTTGTTTAAAAAAATTTCACC
>JAQCJC010000045.1 GCA_027593245.1 Bacteroidota bacterium
TCTTGGGCTCGAACCAAGGACCCTCTGATTAACAGTCAGATGCTCTAACCAACTGAGCTAAGGAGGACTGTTTTTCGCTTGTGCGAGCGCAAATATATATCATTTTTTAGTTTACACAAATAGAAAACAAAAAATAATTACCCAAAAAAGGCTTTAAAAATATCATTACCATTGGCAAAAAATACCAAGGCAATTAAGATAAAAAAGCCAACCGTCTGTGCATACTCCATAAACTTATCGCCTGGCTTACGTCCAGTAACCATTTCAAAAAGCAAAAACATAACATGGCCCCCATCTAATGCAGGAATCGGTAACAAATTTAAAACTCCCAACATAATCGACAAAAAGGCCGTAATCCCCCAAAACGATTCCCAACTCCATATATCTGGAAAAATGTCAAAAATCGCTTTAAAGCCCCCAACACCTTTATAGGCGCCTGTGCTTGGCGAAAATATGAGCTTTAATTGCATCCAATAAGACGATATTTGAGAATTAAAACGATCCAAACCAACGCCTACACTTTCTGCAAAACCATATTCTTTTTGAATAATGTCAAAATAGCCAGCATCTTGATAGTCATTCAACGATTGAGAAACAAAAAGCGCAAAAGCGCCTTCTGAATTAATTTGTAATTCACGAGAAATTAAAGCCCCATCGCGCTCTACTGTAGCCGTGGCCGTCTGGTTTTTTAACGTTTGAAGTATCGAAACGACCTCATCAAAAAATTCCGCTGATTGACCATTTATAGTTTTAAAAATATCGCCTTTACGAAGATCAACGCCTTCATTTATCGAATTTTCCGCAAAAGAATCGAAAATAAACGGCTGTCTCAGCTCTATAAGTCCCCTTTTTTTGCTGGCACTCAGTTGCCCCAAAAAGTCTACAGGAAAATTAATGGTTTGTTGTTGGCCTTCGCGTTCAATAGTCATGGTTTCGGCTTCCAAAATATACTTGCGGATGTCAGAAAAATACTCAATTTTATAGTCATTAATAGCCAAAACTTTGTCCCCGTCTTTTAAGCCAATCTCTTGTAAAACCGGGTTGTAAATAGCATAACCCCCCTTTACACTATTGGCATCCACATCAGAAGAGCCATAAAAAAACGCCATAAAAATATATATGACTGCGGCCAAAATAAAGTTTACCGTAACACCACCCAACATAATAATTAAACGTTGCCACGAGGGTTTCGATCTAAATTCCCACGGCCGTGGTGCTTGCGCCATCTGCTCAGTGTCCATACTTTCATCTATCATGCCCGAAATTTTGACATAACCCCCCAAAGGCAACCAGCCGATGCCATACACCGTTTCGCCAATTTTCTTTTTGAATAATGAATATTTCAGATCAAAAAACAGGTAAAACTTTTCGACACGGGTTTTAAACAACTTGGCCGGAATGAAATGCCCGAGCTCGTGCAACACAATTAAAAGTGAAAGACTAAGTAAAAATTGACTTATTTTAATGAAAAATTCCATAAACAGATATCATAATTTGGTCCACAAATGTAGCGGTTTTCCCATTAGGAACAAAACCAAGATAAAAACAGATTTCTAAGGCGATTTAATTCAATTTTAAAGCTTTGTATTGTACCTTTGTGGCTCATTGTTAATTCATGCGCAACACGCTCAAAAAATACAAACTCTTTATCGGAACTATGCTGCTGCTTTCGGTCATCATCATGACCGCCTTTTACAGCATCCTAAAACCCGCAAAAGTTCTCCCTATTTATCAGCCTGCGCAAGTTAATTTTGAATTGGTCGACAGCACAATTCAACATCAAAAAAAATACCATACTATTGCTGATTTTAAGCTCGTCAATCAAAACGGTGACAGCATCACTCAAGATTTTTATAAGGACAAAATATATGTAGCCGATTTCTTTTTTACCACCTGTCAGACGATTTGCCCAATCATGACAGACCACATGTACGAGATCCAAAAACAAACCATTTCGGATCCTGAAGTCCTGCTGCTTTCACACACGGTCACCCCTGAAATAGATTCTGTAGAACAATTGAAACGTTACGCTAAAAAGAAATTAGTAAATGCATCTAAATGGAATTTAGTTACCGGAGATAAAAAACAAATTTATGATCTGGCACGAACCTCTTATTTGGCCGTTAAAACCAATGGAGATGGAGGCCCTTACGATATGATACACACCGAAAATTTTGTGCTTATCGATAAGAAAAAACAAATTCGTGGATTTTACGACGGAACTGATCCAAAAGCCGTAGAAACACTTTTGGATGATATAAAAGTGTTAAAAGCAACTGACAATCACTGATCTTTTATTACTTTTGCTTCTTTAAAATGAATCTAAATAAGCGTGAATCTTACAATTGCCGATTTAAAAAAAGGAGAGAGTGCTGTGATTACAGACAGCTCTTCAAATGATATTCCACTAAAGCTGCTGGAAATGGGCTGTTTGCCTGGCAACGAAGTTAAATTGCTGCAACTTGCGCCCTTTTCTGACCCGATGTATTTGAATGTTAACGATAGTTTTTTGGCTATACGCAAAGAAACAGCGTCCCTAATTGTAATCGAAAAAATAAATGAGTAAACAGATCAACGTTGCGCTCATAGGCAACCCAAATACGGGAAAAACATCGGTTTTCAACGCCCTCACTGGCCTAAATCAGAAAGTAGGTAATTACCCTGGGATTACAGTTGATAAAAAACATGGCATTTGTAAATTGTCTCGAGGCGTAAAAGCACATATTTTAGACCTTCCCGGAACCTACAGTCTCAATGCCTCGTCCTTGGACGAAAATGTTGTCATCGAATTATTGCTTAATAAAAATGATAAAGATTATCCTGATGTAGCGGTCATTGTGAGTGATGTCGAAAATTTGAAACGAAATCTTCTTTTATTCACTCAGATTAAAGACTTAAAAATCCCAACTCTTTTGGTCATTAACATGAGTGATGTCATGAAACGCAAAGGAATATCTTTAGATGTTGACGTTTTAGAAGAAAAGCTAAACACCAAAATTGCACTGGTGAGTACGCGAAAAGGCACTGGCATTCAAGAGCTAAAAAAACTAATTGAACAGTACAAAACATTACCAAAAAAACAATGTTTAGATGCCTCTACTATTGAACCTGCTTATTTTGAACGCCTTCAAAAAGCCTTCCCAAATCAAGACATTTACAAGCTTTGGTTGGTCATTACTCAGGATGCTAATTTTGGTAAAGTTTCGCGTCAAGAGTTGGACGTCTCAAAATTTAAAACAAAATCTACTTCAGAGCTGAAGCGTTTGCAGCAAAAGGAAGCCATAAAGCGCTACCAATTTATAAATAATGTACTAAAAGAAGGACAAAATATTGACCGCTCAAAAGCTAGAGATTTAAGAAGCAAGCTCGATCGAGTTTTGATTCATAAAGTCTGGGGATACATTATCTTCTTCATTATCTTACTCACTATTTTTCAAGCCATTTACGATTGGGCTACGTTCCCCATGGACTTGATCGACACAACTTTTGCAGGAATTGCAGAATGGGTAAAAAGCAGCTATCCAAATGGGGGTAAAGTCACTGATTTAGTTGCGGAAGGAATTGTTTCTGGCATTGGGGGGATTGTTATTTTCATCCCCCAAATCGCCTTTTTATTTTTATTCATTTCAATTCTAGAAGAAAGTGGCTACATGAGCCGCGTGGTCTTTCTTATGGACCGTATCATGCGGCGTTTTGGACTCAGTGGCAAAAGTTTAGTTCCGCTCATATCAGGCACGGCTTGCGCGATTCCCGCTGTTATGGCAACACGAAATATCGAAAACTGGAAAGAACGCCTCATCACCATTTTAGTAACCCCTTTTACGACTTGTTCGGCGCGCTTACCCGTCTACTTGATCATCATTGCTTTGATTATTCCGGAAGGCTATATTTTTGGCCTAAGCTACCAAGCACTTACCCTCATGTTACTTTATCTTATTGGTTTTGGAATGGCCGTATTTTCGGCCTATGTGTTGGACCGCATCATGAAAACCAACCGCAAAACCTTTTTTGTGGTCGAAATGCCAAACTACAAACTACCTTTGCTCAAAAATGTTATCATTACAGTCTTTGAAAAAACAAAAACATTCGTTTTTGAAGCCGGTAAAATTATTTTAGCCATCTCCGTGATTTTATGGGTGCTCGCTTCATACGGCCCAGACGAAAAATTCAATAATGCAGAAGCTATTGTCGCCGAACAATATGCGGATCTTTCTGATGCAAAAATAGACGATAAAGTGGCGGCCTACCGATTAGAACATTCTTATATTGGAATCATCGGGAAAACCATCGAGCCAGTTATAAAGCCCTTGGGCTACGACTGGAAAATAGGAATTGGCTTGGTCGCTTCATTCGCCGCACGTGAAGTATTTGTGGGAACTCTTGCTACTATTTATAGCATCGGAAGTGCTACAGAAAATGAAAGTATCGATACCATCAAAACAAAAATGTCCAATGAAATTTATGAAGATGGAAGCAAAGTGTTCACTTTTGCCTCAGGCATCTCGCTCTTACTTTTTTATGCCTTTGCCATGCAATGCATGAGCACATTAGCCATCGTAAAAAGAGAAACAAAAAGTTGGAAATGGCCGATGATTCAACTCATAGGCATGAGTGCTATTGCCTACATTTTTGCACTAATTGCATTTCAAATCTTAAAGTAATAATTTGAATACAGCGCTGGAAAATATCATTGTAAGTTGTGTTGGAATTGCGGCAGTTTTGTTCTTGATAAGAAAAAAAATTTGGCCCAAAAAAAAGGACAAAAATTGTGGCGGAGGCGACTGTGGATGCTAGCCCAATGCCACATCTAAAGTCATCATCACGATAAATCCGCCGATAAAGCCAAGTGTTGCTATATCTGTGTACTTATCGCGCTGTGTTTCCGGAATCACTTCTTCGACAACTACAAAAATCATTGCGCCTGCAGCAAAAGCCAAAGCATAGGGTAGTATGGGCGTAAAAAACGTAACAGCCAAGGCCCCAACAACAGCAGCAATCGGCTCTACAATAGCCGATAATTGACCATACCAAAAGCTTTTGAAACGGCTAACCCCTTGACGCCTAAGAGGCATAGAAACTGCTATACCTTCTGGGAAATTTTGAATTCCTATGCCTAAAGCTAGGGCTACAGCACCACCTATAGTCGCCTCCGGAATACCCGCAGCAACTCCGCCAAATAATACCCCTACGGCCAAACCTTCTGGAATATTGTGCATGGTAATAGCCAAAACCAAGAGAGTAGTTCTGTGCCAAGGCGATTTGACGCCCTCCTTCTCGCTTTCCTTAAAATTTATATGTAAATGCGGTAAAATCTTGTCCAGACCAAACAAAAATAAAGCTCCTAAACCAAATCCAATGGCTGCTGGAATTACCTTAACAAAGCCCTCTCCCGGGCTCATTTCAATGCCCGGAGCGAGTAAACTCCAAAAACTTGCAGCAACCATTACTCCCCCAGTAAATCCCAACATACCGTCGAGCAAACCTCTGTTCATCTCCTTCAGGAAAAACACTAATGCTGCTCCTAGAGCCGTTAAAACCCATGTAAATAAGGAAGCATACAATGCGGCTAATATTGGATCTATGGATTCAAAATAAATGATAATTTGATCTAACATACTCAACTGATTTTTACAAATAAATTATGAGCGACTTCCTTAGAAATCGTCAATTGGTGGTTTTTAACGTTTATACTCATCGACTCATCAAAAGACTCTTTCGATAAAACTTCAATCTTTGTGCCTAATGCTATATTGTGCTTGTCTAAATACTGTAAAAATTGTGATGTAGAATCTTTAACACCAACACAAATACAGCTTTCGGCACGTTCGATTTGAGCCAGTAATATTTTTTGAGTAGAAGGAAGATTCCCTTCGCAATCCGGAATAGGATCGCCATGAGGGTCCTCTGTAGGATGATCCAAAAATGCATCCAATTGCTGGGTGAGCTTCTCTGATTTTATGTGCTCCAATTGCTCGGCTACCTCATGAACCTCATCCCAAGAAAAATTAAGTTTTTTAACCAAAAAAACTTCCCACAACCTGTGTTTTCTAATCACAAAAACTGCGGCAAAACGGCCTTTTTCAGTCAAATGAACCCCTTGGTATTTTTGGTAATCCACCAGACCCTTTTCCGCGAGCTTCTTTATCATGTCCGTAGCCGAAGAAGCCTTAGTCAACATCTTTGTAGCTATAGCATTAGTACTTACCGATGCCTTGTCTGGCTTCGCTAAATGGTAAATTGCTTTTAAATAATTTTCTTCTGATAATGTCACCAAAACATTAAATATTTACACAAATATAAATAAATTTTTAGTCTTGTCTAAATTTTAAGCTATATTCGCCAAAATTATAGAGATGATTAGACTTTTATTGTGTGTTACCATAGGGTTTAATTCTTTGTTTGCTCAGAACTTCAGCATAAGTGGAAGGGTACGTTCAGAAAATGGACCATTGGCTTTTGCTAATATTGTGGTTAAAAACAGTAATAATGGCGTAATAGCCAATGAGCAAGGAAAATACAACATCCTCAATCTAAAAGCGGGGGCCTATACTTTAGAGGCCTCATATATAGGATATAAAAGCAGCACTCTGAACGTTCAAATTATAAGCAAGAGTATAGAAATTGACTTTGATTTAGAACCCAGTCCCGTACTGGATGAGGTTGTTGTCACGAGCACCTTGAGGCCTGTAAAACGTTCGGAAAGCCCCATCCCTGTCGAAGTTTTAACCGCAGCATTTTTAAAGAATAACCCAACAGCAAATATTTTTGAAGCCCTGCAGACTGTAAATGGGGTTCGCCCTCAACTCAATTGCAGCGTATGCAACACTGGAGATATACGGATCAATGGCCTAGAAGGCCCTTACTCGCTTGTCCTCATTGACGGAATGCCTATTGTAAGTGGATTATCTACCGTCTATGGATTCTCAGGAATTCCAAGCGCATTAATCGATCAGGTTGAAATCATAAAAGGACCGGCTTCATCCTTGTATGGCAGTGAAGCCGTAGGGGGATTAATTAATATCATTACTAAACACCCCGAAAACACCCAATTATTATTTTTTGATTCATTTCTAACAGACTGGAATGAGTACAATTTAGATGTAGGACTCAAGGCTTTGCTGGGGGATAAGATAAGCGTTTTATTTGGAGTCAATTATTTCAATTATAACAATCCGATAGATAACAACAACGATAATTTTACCGACCTTGCTCTTCAAGATCGAATTTCGGTTTTTCAAAAATGGAGTTTTAGCCGCCCAAAAAATCGGCTGTTTTCCTTGGCAGGTCGCTATTTCTATGAAGACCGCTGGGGGGGTGAAATGCAATGGCAATCCAAAAATCGTGGAGGAAGTGAAGTATATGGTGAAAGTATTTACACCTCCCGTTTCGAACTTATTGGAAATTATCAACTCCCCCTGCAAGAGAAACTATTTTTCCAATTCTCTTACTCGGATCACGACCAAAACTCTGTCTATGGAGACCGTTATTATCTAGCAAAGCAACGCATTGGATTTGGTCAATTATTATGGGATTTTTCGGGGCCGAAATCTGATTGGTTAATCGGTCTAAGCGCAAGGTACAACTACTACAACGACAACACCACAGTTACCAATACTGCAGATGAAATTGTCGTGCCTTCTTTATTTGTTCAAAACGAAATGTCACTGACTAAAAAACATAAACTGCTTTTAGGTGGACGATACGATTATGACATTAGGCATGGAAGTATTTTTACTCCTCGGCTGGCTTTTCGATACAAGCCTACTGAAGACGATATTTTTCGCGTCAATGCCGGCACAGGGTTTAGAATAGTAAATCTATTTACTGAAGAACATGCGGCGCTAAGTGGGTCAAGAGACCTTGTTATACAAAACAAATTAAAACCCGAGCAGTCTTTCAATATTAACGCTAACTATTTGAAAAAAATATACACTAAAAAAGGACAAATCTTGAGTTTGGATTGTTCAACATGGTATACTTACTTTACAAATGCAATTCGCCCGGATTACGACACAAACCCTAATTGGGTTATTTACGATAATTTAGAGGGCAGCGCGACCAGCTTCGGACTAAGTTTGAGCCTTGATGCCGTTATATCTCCTCATTTCAAAGGCTTAATTGGCGGAACAATCCAAGATGTTTCTCAAAAAGAAAATGGTATTCGTAGCCAACAAATTCTCACCGAAAAGTTTTCTGGAACATGGGCGCTTACCTATACGAATTTAAAAAATAATTTTACAATTGATTACACAGGAAATATATACGGCCCCATGCGCCTAGCAGTTCTTGGCCCATTAGACCCAAGACAAAAAAATGCGCCAATATGGAGTATACAAAACATCCAATTTACATTTAAAAAATTTAAAAATATTGAGTTCTACACAGGTGTAAAAAACATTTTGAATTGGACACCTAACAAAGGCAATCCGTTTATCATAGCAAGAGCAGATGATCCATTTGATGATAACGTAAGTTTCGACAATAATGGAAACGCGATAGTAACGGCAAATAATCCCTATGGTCTAACATTCGACCCCACTTATATCTATGCGCCAAATCAAGGTCGACGTTTGTTTTTTGGTTTGCGATACAATCTAAACTGAAACAAAAATAAAACACACTAAAATTTGAGGTCTTTCTGAAGTTGTTCGTAAGCCTCTTGTACTTTTCTGAATTTTTCCTCAGCGCCCTTTTGATGTTCTTTGCCTAAGTGTTGTACCTTGTCTGGGTGAAATTTTTTAACCATTCGCCTGTATGCGCTTTTGATGTCTTTAGGGCTAGCGTCTTTATCTAATTCCAAAATTTTATACGCATTTGTTTTTGAGCTGTAAAACATCGCTTTTATACTTTCAAAATCTCTATGACTTATCCGAAGGTAATTGGCGATACGCTCTATGATAATCACTTCGCTTGAAGCCACATCTCCATCGGACTGCGCAATTCCAAACAAAAAATGTAACAACTGTAAGCGCGACGCATGATCCATCATTTGCTGAATCTGCAGACACACTTGGCGCAAGGATATATTGGATTGTTTATTTATCGCTTTAAACAATCGAAACGCGTGATTTGCACGGTCCTTACCATACATTTGTACAAATTGGCGGCGTACAAAGTCCAGTTCTCTCTGGTCCTGTTTGCCGTCGGCCTTAATTACCAAAGAAGCCAAAATAAGTAAGCTCACTTCAAAATCGCCGGATTGAGTTCGCATATTGGGCCTGGAATATGTCTTTGTCTTTACAGAAGATTTATCGATCAAACTCCCTAATGCCAAACCTAAAATTGCCCCTATAGGGCCTCCAAAAGACCAGCCCAGAGAAGCCCCAATCCACTTTGCAAAACTCATAGTTATAATGCACTAATTAAACACCAAACCTACGGAAATAAGTTTATTAATTTAAATTGAATTTAACATTTATTACCAAGAAGAGGCCTGTGTTTTGAACCACAATTGTTTATCTTTGTGCTTTAATTGAAAAAACAACCCTATGTACCCAGCTGAGTTAGTAAAACCAATGCGTGAGCATCTTACGCAGGTAGGATTTGAAGAATTATATAGTGCTGAAGCCGTTGATGCTGCTTTGGCAAAATCAGGAACCACGCTTATTGTGGTTAATTCTGTATGCGGATGTGCAGCTGCCAACGCGCGCCCTGGCGCAATTCAAAGTTTACAAAACGATAAACGTCCAACACAAACAGTAACCGTCTTTGCAGGTGTTGACAAAGAGGCCGTAGATAAGGCGCGTGAACACATGATTCCCTTTCCACCGAGTTCGCCTTGTATGGCGTTATTCAAAGATGGAGAACTAGTGCATATGCTTGAACGCCACCATATTGAAGGCAGACCTGCAGAACTCATTGCGGAAAACTTGATAAACGCCTATAACGAATATTGCTAATGCAATAAAAAAGTCCTGAATTATCTGGGCTTTTTTATTTATTATTTAAATAAAGCGCAACAAATCTTCAATTTTAGAGATCAAGTGGACTTCTATTTTGTTGGGTTTAAGCCCCAACTTATTGTGCTTCGAAATGAAAATAGCCGTAAAACCAAGTTTTTCGGCCTCCATAATGCGCTGCTCAACGCGTTGCACAGGACGGATTTCTCCGGAAAGACCGACCTCAGCTGCAAAACAAAAATTATCGCTTAGGGCATCGTCATTATTTGATGATAAAATGGCTGCAACTACCGCCAAATCAATAGCAGGATCATCCACACTAATCCCGCCCGTGATGTTCAAAAAAACATCCTTGGCCCCCAAGCGAAAGCCAGCGCGTTTCTCGAGAACTGCCAGTAACATATTGAGTCGTTTCGCATTGAACCCTGTAGCACTGCGTTGTGGCGTGCCATAGACTGCAGAGCTCACTAAGGCCTGAACTTCTACCAACAATGGCCGCATACCCTCCAAAGTAACAGCAATAGCATTGCCAGATAAAGCAGTATCTTTTTTTGAAATTAAAATCTCTGAAGGATTTTCTACAATTCTTAAGCCAGTGCCTTGCATTTCATATATTCCTAGCTCATGAGTTGAACCAAAACGATTTTTGTGGGCGCGCAATATCCTAAAAACATGATTGCGGTCCCCTTCAAACTGCAATACAGTGTCTACCATATGCTCCAAAATTTTAGGCCCTGCTATGCTGCCATCTTTAGTAATGTGCCCAATAAGAATGACTGGCGTCGCTGTCTCTTTAGCAAACTTCATCAATTCTGAAGTACACTGCTTAATTTGAGAAACACTCCCCGCCGATGCTTCCAAAACATCGCTTTGAAGCGTTTGAATAGAGTCAATAACAAGGATGTCAGGAACAAGATCCTCGATTTGTTTGAAAATGTATTGCGTTTTCGTTTCGGTTAAAATATAACACTGCTCGCTACTTGGGTGAATGCGCTCCGCACGAAGTTTTATTTGTTTTTGGCTTTCTTCACCCGAAACATACAAGGTTTTATAGGGCAATTTTAAAGATAATTGAAGCATCAGAGTGCTTTTGCCAATCCCGGGTTCACCGCCCAACAAAATAAGTGATCCCGGTACAATACCACCCCCTAAAACCCTGTTCAGTTCCGCATCGGTGGTATCCAATCGAGGGGTTTTGGTCGTGTCAATTTCTGATATTTTTAGAGGGGTAGAAACCCGTTCTTTGGCTGAACTATTGCTTGTTTTCCAAGCAACTTTTTCAGGCTTTTTGATCACTTCTTCAACAATCGTGTTCCATGACTTACAGGAAGTACATTGCCCCTGCCACCTGGCATATTGAGCACCACAGCTCTGACAAAAAAATGTTGTTTTAAGTTTAGCCATTAATATCCAAATTCTGCTTTTAAACGATCTGCACGATTTAATAAATCATCTTTTGTAATGCCGTCAATTTCTAGGTAAATATACGCTTCTTGATAGGCCTTTATGGCTTTTCTTATATTCCCCGTGGCTTCAAAAAATCGGCCCATATAATAGTTGCTCAGCAAAGTTTCGGGATAGGCATCGCGTGCTAATTTTGCTAGATCCTTGAAAAAGTCAAAGGTTTTGTTCTTTTCTATAGCTGTTGAAATTGCGCGAAAATCATTTATCAATATTTGCTTTTCTATCCCAAAAAGCTTCTCAATTGTGTTGTACTTTTCCGACAAATAATCAACTGGGGAGGTTTCAAGGGGTAGAATGTGTTTTTTGTATTCTGTTCTAGAAATCGGCTGGTAGACTAAAAAAATATGATCCAAGGCTTGCGGAATAGATCGGCTAGCTAATGCATAATGATTGGCTTCCTGAAAATTATCAAAAGCATAAAATAATTGCTCGGATTCTATTGCTTCTACTTTGGTGTTTAGCTCAAGTGCCTCTGTTCTGTTGGCTTTGAAGTCTTCGCTAGCTGTAGACATATAAAAAAATAAGGGCGATTTGAGCGCGCCAAAAAGAGCCGTTAGGTTATCAGACATATATGGAGATAGGCTAGGGCTAATTGAAATATAAGCCTGGAAAATAGGCTTATTTTTGAAGGCAAAAAACTGAATAAAGTTAGCAGAAGCTCCATGACCCACAGCAACCCTAAACTCATTAACTCTGTAATTGTCTTCCAAAAATGTAATGAGCTCATCTCTTATAAATTCAAAAAATTGAGCCCCAGATTTGACCGGGAAAAAGGTATTGTCCGAAACATACAAATCGTCTGCTCTGGTCTCAATCTGATTGACCCCCACAACAATAGCCTCTGGCATGTCGTCCCAATAGGCCGTATAATCGACATTCCCAGCTACAATTTCAAAAAGATAATCGCCATCAAGGGTAAGAATGAGGGGGTAAAAAGTGTCTGTGTTTTCCTCGTAGTTTCTGGGGAGTTGAATTTTTAATTCACGTTCTCCTAAGCTTTGGGTGTCTAGAAGCTCGTATTGAGTTTGAGCCGATAAAATTACCGTAGAAAACAAAATAAATAAGGTTAAGCGCTTCATTGAACTAATTATTAATTTGAACCCACAAGTTAAGTAAATAACTAAAAAAAAAGAAGTTAATCTAAAGTTTGTTTCCTTAGCCTTTTGGGTGAAGCTTGTTGTAAACAGGCAGTAAAATAAGCGATAAGCCCCCCAAAATAATTATCATAATTGTTTGTGAACTCCACATGATCCATCCAAAGGCGAGGCTTGGGTCTTGGGCTACATTAAAAATCGTAAACGCTGCATAAACAGCCAAGGGATATGAACCTATACCTCCATTGGTCGCGGCAATACTAAAACTTGCTGCAATAAAACCAATTAGAACAGCAGACGGCGGGAGGTCGGACGTTGCCTCAATTGATAGTGATGTAACATAAAACATCAAAACATACATCCCCCAAATAAAAAAAGTATGTGCTATAAAAGCACACTTTTTTTTCATTTTTAAAACACTTAACGCGCCTTCTAAAAACCCTTTAAATAATGTCTTGAGTTTTAATATTATTGGGTGAGTACTTTTCTTAAAAAGCACGTAAATCAAGGATGAGACTATCACTAAACTCCCCAATATCCACCACTGGTTTTTAGGATTAAAATCTTGAAATAGAAACCCATAAACGGCATCAAATTCTAAAAAAAAGGCAATCCCTATAATGAGAAGCATAACCAACGAATCTGCGATGCGCTCAGCGACTATGGTGCCAAATCCCTTTTCAAAAGGTACGCCCTCGTAGTTAGCTAAAATTGTTGCACGAGAAATTTCTCCTGCTCTTGGTATGGTGTAGTTAATAAGGTAAGTCGCAAAAACAGCCATTGTGCTGTTTGGAAACCGCAGTCTATATCCCATGGGTTCAATCATAAATTTCCAACGATAAGCTCTAGAAAGGTGACTTAAAATCCCAAAAAATACCCCCAGACCAATCCAAAAGTAATTGGCATTTTTGAAGTATTCTGCAAGAACACTAAGTGCTATTTTTTGCAGAGAATACCAAACTAGTGTACCGCCCAACAAAAGTGGCAGTACAACTTTTATTCCCTTTTTAACAGTGGTATTCAACACGTTTATTTTAAAAGGTTTGTAGCCTCATCTGGAAAAACCAAATGCGGTTTGTGCGTTTTGGCTTCCTCCATGCTCATAATGGCATAAGTGATCAGAATCAAAACATCGCCAATATTTACCTTGTGAGCTGCGGCGCCGTTTAGCGTAATTTCTCCTGATTTTCTTGGCCCAGGTATAACATATGTTTCCAAGCGCTCTCCATTGTTGTTGTTAACAACTTGAATTTTTTCCCCTTGCACAATATTAGCTGCATCCATTAAATCTTCGTCAATGGTGATGCTGCCTATGTAGTTAAGGTCTGCGCCGGTAACTTTGACGCGGTGTATTTTTGATTTAACGACGTGTATTAGCATGGTGCAAAGGTAATTAATTTAATGCGATATTATCAATCAAACGAACATCGCGGATGTGCACAGCAATGAAGGCACGGTACACTGTATTAGGCTGTTTATTGCGCATTGGTTTTAAAGTTATTTCATCACAAATTTCAAAATATTCTAATGATAAAACAGCATCGTTATCAAATTGATGATTGACCCATTCTTTGAGTTCATTGGCATTTTTTGTGCCAAATTTTTGTTTTACTTTTTTTAAAACGGCAAATATTTTGGCGGCATGACCTTGTTCTTCAAGGTTGAGTCGTGAATTTCTAGAACTCAAGGCTAAGCCGTTTTCTGCTCTGGCGATAGGGCAGCCCACTATTTGGACTGGTGATTCCGTAAGCTCTACTAGTTTATTTATAATTGCTAATTGTTGAAAGTCTTTCTCTCCAAAATAAGCGAAATCAGGCGAAACAATTTCAAACAGCTGATGCACTACAGTACCAACACCATCGAAATGTCCCGGTCGGAATTTCCCCTCCATTTGAGCCTCTAAGCCCCCAAAATCGAAGGTAGATGTAGAAATAGCTTCGCCATAAACATCAGCAACTTCTGGGGCATAAATAAATATCTTTGAGGAACCCAGAGATTCTAGCTTGTTCTTGTCTAAGGCCAAACTTCTAGGGTAGTATTCTAAATCTGATGAATTATTAAATTGTGTGGGGTTAACAAAAATACTAACGACAACAAGTTCATTTTCGTTTAAAGCAGTCTGTATCAAAGACAAATGTCCATCGTGCAAGGCCCCCATGGTAGGTACAAAACCCAAAGTAGAATTGATCTCCTTTACGGCTGATATTGCTTTTTGAAGCGCGTGTTTTGTTGTAAAAACATTCATGCAAATAAAATTAACAGCTTGCAAACTTAAGCTATTAGCGTTAATCTGCATAAAATTTTGTATTTTTGCATCGTTTTTGTTGATAATAATAAAGCTGTTGATTTTATGAAAGATAAGAGAATATTGTACGTGTCATCCGAAGTAATTCCCTATTTACCTCAAACAGAGATTTCTTCCATGTCCTTTGAAGCACCCAAAATGGTTAATAAACAAGGTGGGCAAATACGAATATTCATGCCACGTTATGGCAACATCAACGAACGACGCCACCAGCTTCACGAAGTGATTCGCTTGTCTGGGATAAACCTAGTGGTCAATGACTTGGATATGCCTTTGATCATCAAAGTAGCCTCAATCCCCAAAGAAAGAATCCAAGTTTATTTTATAGATAACGAAGACTATTTCAAAAGGAAAGCTACGCTTACAGACGAAGATGGAAAGCTTTTTGAAGACAACGACGAGCGCGCAATTTTCTTTGCCAAAGGAGTTATAGAAACAGTAAAAAAACTCAATTGGGCGCCAGATGTTATTCATGTTCATGGATGGATGGCATCATTATTGCCGTTGTACTTGAAAGAATACTATAAAGATGAGCCTTTATTCAACGGAAGTAAAGTAGTTACATCTGTATATGAGCAAAGTTTTAATGAATCATTAAACCCTGAGCTGATCGATAAAGTTAAGTTTGACGAAATTGAAGCTGGTCATCTCGAAAATTTAACTACGCCAAATTATGTTAACCTTATGAAAACTGCAATTGACTTTTCCGATGGACTAATAAAAGGCTCCAAAGAATTGCCAGAAGAATTAGAAGACTACATTTCTAGTTACGGCAAGCCTGTTTTGGAGTATCAATATCCTGAAGAGTTTGCAGAAGCGTACACTGAGTTTTATGCAAATGAAATTTTAAGTTAGGCCCATAATCTCTTATGAAACAAATGAAACGTAATTTCTCAAAATTATTTACCCTTGGTTTGGTTTTTTCTCTTTTCTACGCTTGTGAAAAAGAATTTTCTGAAATCGGCTCTGGAATTGTTGGAACCCCAAATATTGAAATAAAACTGCAAACATATCCCGTAAAAACCTACAACAAACGCATTACCCCTTTTCAGTCCAATACCTTGTCAAAAAACCTATTAGGCTATCATGTCGACCCTGTTTTTGGACGCAGTACAGCACATATTTTAGCACAGTTAACCCCAAAATCTTATGTAGCCAACTTCGGGGATGACCCCGTTTTGGATTCTGTTGTTTTGACGATACCCTATGCCAGTCGTAGAATTGATGACACCACTTACACCATCGATTCCCTTTACGGAGATGATGCTGTGCGCTTATCGATTTATAAAAATGATTTTTTTATCCGCGATTTTGACCCTGCTAGTGATTTAGATCAAAATCAAAGCTACTACTCAGACGGCAGCCTCTCGCCTTCTGAGCAACTCAATCCTGCTGCACTAGAAGCTCAATTGCTGTATGAGTCCAATTCTTTTCTTCCCAGCAATGAAGAAATTAAGCTAACAGCATTGAACAGCGATGGAGAAAGCGAAACGACTGCAACCTTGGCACCAAGCCTTAGGGTCAAACTTGAGCACAGTAGTTTACCTGAAAATTTCTGGGAAGATTTAATTTTCGCAAAAGAAGAGGGCGATGAGCTAAGTTCTGCCAACAACTTCTATGATTATTTTAGAGGACTTTATTTTAAAGTTGAGCCATTGAACGCTGATAAAGGCCACTTGATTCAGTTGGACTTTTCTTCTTCAGGCGCAGACGTAAAACTTCATTACACCTACCAAAGTACCTCAACAACAACTGACGAAACAACAGAGCGACAAGGAACTTATGAAATGAGTTTAAGTGGTGCACGTATCAACCTTTTTGAAAATGACTTTAATGCCGATATTGAACAAGAGATTGCGAACGCAAATACCCAAGACGGCGATGAGCTTTTGTACTTAAAAGGTGGGGAAGGCTCAATGGCTGTAATTGAACTGTTCTCAGAAGACCAAGCAGGTAATAATTTCGATGATTTTATCACTGACTTTAAAGAAACAGATGAAGATGAAACTGTTATTAAGCGCCTCATTAATGAAGCCTACATCGAATTTTATGTTGATGAATCCTCAACGGCCAGCCAAACCGAATTTCCAAACCGAGTTTTTATCTACGACTTGAACAACAATATTCCCCTTATTGACTACTTTTTGGACTCATCTGTAAATACCACTACATCTGATTCAAAATTCTCCCATCTAGTACCCCTAAGTACTGAAACAGACGATGATGGAAATGAATACAAAAAATACAAAGTTCGCCTAACAGGTCACTTAGATAATATTGTTGCAAAAGACTCTACTAACGTAAAAATAGGGCTTTTAATTAGCTCGAATGTAGGGGCAGCTGACATGAAAAAACTTCAACAATATGATGAGGACGTAGAAGCCATTCCGATGGGGGCAATCCTTTCACCGAGAAGCGTAATACTTCAAGGAAGTAACTCAAATGATGAGTTGAAAAAAGTGAAATTACGAGTCTATTATACCGAACCAAACAACTAAACCAATATGTTTAGAGCGGTAGGCCACATCGTATGCAGCGTTGCCTAAGCGATTATCTTAACATTTAGAATAGCTGATTTATAGTTAAATAAAAGCCTTTAAGCAGGTTTATAAATTTGTTTTAA
>JAQCJC010000131.1 GCA_027593245.1 Bacteroidota bacterium
ACTTTTACCTTTGGATAAAAGTTGGTCTCAATGGTCATCAAACAACTCTAAGGGCTATGACCATCTCCCATATGGAAATTATAAATTTGAAGTTAAAGCTAGGAATATCTATGGCGAAGAAAGTATTTCGTCTAGACTAGATTTTACATTCAAAGCCCCATGGTATGCCTCAAAATCTGCAAAGATTGGCTACTTTAGTATAGGGTTATTATTATTTATACTTATCCCGGTAATACAGAGTAAGCGACATACAACAGTTGCAGAAGAAATTGAAAAAGAATTAAAAATAAAAGAAGAGGAACTTGATAAACTAAACTCAGAAAAATTAAAATCTGAACTAAAGCTGAAAAATGAACAGTTAACTTCAATAACAATGCAACTATTGAAA
Organism: Bacteroidota bacterium; assembly: GCA_027593245.1. Lineage (GTDB taxonomy): Bacteria > Bacteroidota > Bacteroidia > Flavobacteriales > Flavobacteriaceae > UBA3537. The sequence continues at coordinate 389 of JAQCJC010000131.1, forward strand.
AACAAAGAGTTTATTTTAAACATTCAAGATAAAATCGAATCTACTCTTAAAGAAGGAAATTCAAAAATACAATTACAAAGATTATTAAAAACAATCGATAGCGAGGTTACTAAAAATGACAATTGGGATGAATTTGCTCATCACTTCGATCAAGTACATGGGAATTACTTAGAAAAACTCTATTCACTTAATATTCGTCTTTCTCCCAGAGAAATTAAACTTGCAGCTTTGCTAAGGATGAATATGAGCTCTAAAGAAATTTCACAACTATTAAATATTGAAACCAGAAGTGTAGAACTTGCAAGATATAGATTGAGAAAAAAATTAAGCTTAGAAAGAAAGCAAAATTTGGTAGAGTTTTTAATTTCTTTAGATAAAAGCTAAATTTTTAATAATTTAAATAAATAAAAGTTTGCTGGTGCTACATTTGAAAATAATTTGCCATTATTAACTAATAAGTTTATTGAAAACAGGACGTTAATTTATGTATGCGTAAATGGCACTTGTAAGATGCCATTGGAACAAGTAAGCAAAGCTCTAAAACTTATTAAAAAAACAAATTAGAGCGCTTTATTATAGCGATAGATTATAAGCACAAAAAAAAGGCACCTCATGGTGCCTTTTTATATTTGGATTGGTGAGTAGGAATACTATTAATTAACTACTAATTTTTTTGTGGTGGCTTTTGTGCCTAAAGTCATTTGTACAACATAAACACCAGTCTGTAAAATCGAAATATTCACTTCATCTTGAACATTTTTAACCTTTATTAAAGACTTTCCAAGGACATCAAAAATTTCAATAGCTAACTGCTCATTTGAGTTTTTAGAAAACTGAACGAAATCCTTAGCAGGGTTGGGGAACATTTTAACCGCATTAAATAGGTTGTCGTTAAGACCTGCAGTACTGCCAAATGAGAGCTGATCAAAATAGCTTACATTATTTTGAGTACGTTCCGCAAAATCTGGGATAATAACCAATCTGTTGTAAGTATTACCAATTTGATCACTGAAATCAAAGGTCAATTGTTCCCAATTGCCATTGGTAACTGTATTGGGTTTTACAAGCTGAACATGAGTTCCAGTCCCTGCTACCTCAAACTTAACGCCTACATCGGAGATTACTGATTTGTTGACCATCAAGGTTACAATTTTATTGTTTTGATCAAATGTAAATGTACCAACATAATCGGTAAAGGTTAACGCCCAAGCCGCACCAAAGTTTAGTGAAGTAAATTTTGCTACCGTCGATGTACTGTTGATTCCGCTTGTATTGGGGTTAGGGACAAATTCCAATGCTGGATTGGTGTTGTTGTTGTGCACCGTCCATACCCAATCTGCACCAAAACCGGGGCTTTCAAAATCAATATCCTCAAGGTTATAGTTCGCCACATTACCCCCAGCATTGAAAGAAATATCATCAAAATAAATAGTGGTATCTATGGAACGGTCATAAAAATCGGGAATAATAACCATCCTGTTAAAGGTCTCCCCAATAGCGATACTAAAATCAAAGGTCAATTCTTCCCAGTTGCCGTTAACCTGTGTGTTGGCCACTTCAACTATTCTAGATGGATATGGTGGTGGTACATTAGTATTTTCAAATTTAATCCCTACTGGAGTGGGTATGTCTTTACGGACCTTGAATTTAACAATACTGTTGTTTTCTGAAAAAGCAAAGCTACCGATATTATCGGTGTAGGTGAGCGCCCAAGGCTGTCCTCCTTCTGTGGCTATAAATTTTGCAACTGTAGTCGATGTATTTATGCCTGCTGCATTAGGATTGGCAACAATTTCTAAGGCAGGAGGATTGGTTCCGTTGTCATCAACAATCCAAGACCATGACGCCCCTTCCCCCCCAGGTTCAAAATCTACGTTGATTTGACCAAATGAGATCATACTAATAAGGCCAAATAATAATGTAATTTTTTTCATTTGTGTTTTTTATTCAAATTTATTAAGAAAAAGATTTAACTCTAAATAATAAAACACAACTTAAACCATACATTATATATGCTCCCACACTAGTTGTACATCTCCTGCTGTTGCAGCGCTAAAAAAAGACATACTTTAAGCATAAAAACTCAACAAATTTAGTGTTATTAATTAAGTTGTTTAAAGAAAATTAAAATAAGTAAAAACAAAAAAAAGACATCCCTAAAGATGCCTTTTCAAGTTAAGTTGGTTAGTCAAATTAGACGAATCTAATTAGTTTGTTGCTTTTATGGTCTGCTATAACTAAGTAAACAAAACTTCAAAATTGATAGAAGATGCACTGTTTGGGTTTTAATCTTATTAATTTTTAAAACAAAAATTACAACAATCCAAAATTAATTAATTGTGTGCGGGCCATAAACATAAACACCACTAAAATATTGATACATAATAATGTAAAAAAACCACTCTTATTACAACTGCTTGTTTATTTAGTTGTGTTAATAATTTAAGAATAT
>JAQCJC010000132.1 GCA_027593245.1 Bacteroidota bacterium
ATCAATATATCGATTTGGAAACAAGTGCATTAAATCTTGAAAGGTGTGGATGTCCAATTCTGAACGCAAAAGTGCAGCTCGATTTGGTCCTACGCCTTTGAGATAATCAATTGGTGTTTGTAAAACATCCTTCACCATGCATGTTTAATTTAGCAGAAGTCCAACTTCTTCTCTTAATATAGTTAATGCCATTTGTGGTGAAACTTTGGCCTCAGAAAGAGCTTCGAAAAGGGGTACACTCATCTCCTGGGCAGATTTTATGTCCACAGAGACTTTAAAAGATCTTATCTGTTGGATGCTGCTGTTTTTGGCTGCGGTAATCATACGCCAACAGGGCTCTGAAACATATATTTGTTGCGACAAATTGTGCTCGTACTCTTGCTCTATGGTTTGGATTAATAAGTCTTTATAGGCCTCGGGTTGAGGCGCAATTGGCGAAACGCGTTGCAACAAATGATGCGCACTAATGCGTTCCAAAAACAATGTTAAACGTTCAAATGCTTGCAGACGAACAGGAAGTATTTCCTTTTTATGCATTTGATGTAACAAAAAGTTACGCCTGTTATTTTCATTGGTGACATGTTCTCTAAAAAATAAAAACGCCACAGCGCCCGTGACCAATGCAGGGATACAATACACTAACAATCCTAATATGTCTTCGCCCATAAAATGAAATATTTATGTGCACTAATTTAAGAATTTCAGTTCAAAAACGATACAATTGATGACAGAGAAAAAAAATCAATCAAAATTCAAAGCTATTAAGCACATAATTGTTTATAATTATTCGTTAAACTCAAAGCAAAAAAGGAATACATTACTTAATTTCACAGCGCTAATTTTTTTGATTTGAAAACCTATCTAGAACAGCTTAACTATGCACAATTGGCACCAACTTTACAAATGGATGGCCCAATGATTGTCATTGCTGGTGCGGGGTCTGGAAAAACAAGAGTTTTGACCTACAGAATTGCCTATTTGATGAGCAAAGGTGTAGATCCTTTCAATATTTTAGCGCTGACCTTTACCAATAAAGCTGCTCGGGAAATGAAATCTAGAATAGCTGCAATTGTTGGAGATAGCGAGGCCAAAAATTTATGGATGGGTACATTTCATTCAGTTTTTGCTAAAATTTTGCGTATTGAAGCCGACAAATTAGGATACCCTTCAAATTTTACGATTTACGATACACAAGATTCCCAACGATTAATTTCGTCCATCATCAAGGAAATGAATCTCGACAAGGAAGTCTATAAATACAAACAAATTCATTCGCGTATCTCTTCCTACAAAAATAGCTTAATTACTGTTCATGCCTATTTTAAAAATCCAGAGCTTATCGAAGCAGATACGATGGCAAAACAGCCTCAACTTGGTGAGATTTACATGGCCTATGTTGATCGATGCTTTAAGTCAGGTGCTATGGATTTTGATGATTTATTACTGAAAACCAATGAACTACTGACGCGCTTTCCGGCGGTATTGGCCAAATATCAAGACCGTTTTCGGTATATTTTAGTGGATGAGTATCAAGATACCAACCACTCCCAATACTTGATCGTTCGTGCGCTTTCAGACCGCTTTCAAAATATATGTGTTGTGGGCGATGATGCACAAAGCATCTACGCTTTTCGAGGTGCAAATATTAACAATATTCTCAATTTTCAAAAAGATTATGGTCATGTCAAAATTTATCGATTAGAACAAAATTACCGTTCTACAAAAACCATTGTTAATGCCGCAAATTCGATCATCGATAAGAATAAAACCAAGTTAGATAAAGTGGTTTGGACTGCCAATGATGAGGGCAACAAAATTGTGGTCAATCGCTCTTTAACAGATGGCGACGAAGGGCGGTATGTCGCAAGTTCCATTTTTGAAAACAAAATGAAAAATCATTCAAAAGATGGTGATTTTGCGGTGCTCTATAGAACCAATGCACAATCTCGTGCCATTGAAGACGCACTCCGAAAACGAGGTATCCCTTATCGCATTTATGGTGGTCTCTCTTTTTATCAGCGAAAAGAAATCAAAGATGTTTTGGCCTATTTGCGTTTAATCATCAATCCAGCAGATGAGGAAGCGCTTAAACGAATCATAAATTTTCCTGGTCGCGGTATAGGCCAAACAACGATAGATCGACTCATCGTCACTGCAAGTGCTGCTGACACAACAATTTTTGAGATCCTAAAACATATACAGTCTATTCAAATCAATTTGAATGCAGGCACCAAAAATAAACTTTCAGATTTTTGTACGATGATTGAAAGTTTTCAAGTGATGAATCAAAATGCAAATGCTTTTGAACTTGCTGAGCATGTATGTCGAGTGAGTGGATTGATCAAAGAATTTAAAAAGGATGGCACGCCAGAGGGTGTTGCACGAATGGAAAATGTTGAAGAGCTTCTCAATGGGATTAAAGATTTTGTGGAAGGTCAGCGCGAATTGGCTGATTCTACTGGGGCATTGACAGAATTTTTGGAAGACGTTGCGCTGGCCACTGATTTAGATAATGAACAAAGTGACGACGACCAGAAAGTAGCCCTCATGACCATCCATTTAGCCAAAGGTTTAGAGTTTCCTTATGTGTACATTGTGGGACTTGAAGAAGATTTGTTCCCAAGTGCGATGAGCATGAATACTCGAAGTGAATTGGAAGAAGAACGACGATTGTTTTATGTCGCTGTCACACGCGCAGAAAAGCAAGTCTACCTTACCTACGCTCTTTCGCGCTACCGTTGGGGAAAACTCATTGATGCAGAACCAAGCCGATTTATTGAGGAAATTGATGAGCAATATCTTGAAATCACAACCCCA
>JAQCJC010000046.1 GCA_027593245.1 Bacteroidota bacterium
GCGCAGTAGCTTTGGAACAAAGCGTGTTGAGAAAACAACTAAAAGCCAATGTCTGTCAAATGTCTGTCAGTTTTTAGTACATTTGAAGTGTTCTTTGAGATGTTTAAAATTGAACATTTAGGATTACTCCCAAGAATATTTGTTTAAATTTACGGCAAATTTTGGGGATGTAGCTCAGTTGGCTAGAGCGCTTGACTGGCAGTCAAGAGGTCGTCGGTTCGAATCCGATCTTCTCCACAAGTGTCACCGCTACACTACATAAGTTTAATTAAAGCCCACCTACAGGTGGGTTTCTTCTTAAATAGCGCTCTTCACCAGTTTCGAAAAGCACTTAAAAGCACTTCATGACTTTCATTTTAAACATCTCAAAGAACAGTTCAAAAGCACTAAAACCTGACAAAAATTTGACAGACATTGGCTTTTAGTTGTTTTCTCAACACGCTTTGTTCCAAAGCTACTGCGCAAAGAGCATATTGCTTGTGTGTTAAAAATTGTAATAAAAATCAATATATTTGCACTCAAACAATTATTGGACTAAACCAAAACAACCAATTTCATGAAAAAGCAATTTTTACTTATCCTATTCTTCGCTGCTTTAATTCAAGTTAATGCGCAATCAAATCAGCGAACAGACCGCGTTTCATTAATAACAGTAGGAGTCAACGCAATTGACAATTCGAACAAAGGAGTAATTCCAAATGATTTTAATCAAATTAATTTTAGCTCACCACTATTTTTGCAGTTCGAACGTAGGCTTGAGCGCAATTGGTCATTAGCCCTTAGCTTGTCCACGAATAAATTGGATTCAGAAATTTCCGATCAAGATGGAAGCTACAATGCTGTTGATCTTTCTGCTAAATATTTTATCGACAAATATCTTTTTAAAAATACAAATATTGATCTTTATTTAGGAGTTGGGGTTGGAATACATATTATTGATGAAGCCGCTTCAGAAACACTTAACTTAATAGGGGGAACACGCTATTGGTTTTCAAATCGACTAGGACTTAGCTTGCAACTCACCTCCAAAGTGGGTGAATTTAATGAGACTGCAATAACCGGTGTTGGCAATCACCATCAGTTTAGTGCGGGCTTAGTTTTCAATCTAACTCCTTAATTACAGTACTCCGCTTTTTTAAATGAAAAATCATCATGGTTTTTCATTGTAAGGAAATCTAGTGTTTTCAAGCATTTAAATACATAAAAAGCTCGCCAATAGTCGGGTTTTTGACTATCTAATTCCATCATTCAATTAAAGCGCCCAGATCTTTGCGACGCGTCCTTTATCATCGACTTGAAAGACTTCTACACCATCAAAACTTTCACCTGTTTTTGTGGTGAGTTTTAAATAGCAGGTGATGTAGTTGCCGTGCTCTGTAATGTCTACCAGTTCTTGGACGAGCTCTGTTTCTGTACAGAATCCAAAGATGATTTCATTGATCTCTTCCGCGCCTGTTGCCTCCAAATTTAATCCAGGGGCGACCATGTGGTAGTCTTCTGTTGTGGGGACTTTAGACCATCCTTCGTATCCATTTTGCCATTCGAAGTTGAGTTTATACGTTTTTATAGCTTCAGCAGTAGCTGAAAGAGGTTTAGCTTCCCAACCCCAAAACTGCCAAGATACAAATGAAATGACGGCAAATAAAAATAAGATTTTTCTCATAAGTAAAGTGATTTTAATTTTATTTTAAAAGTAATAAAAATACAGTTCTAAAACGATTTTTTTTTAAGAATTGCTTTCGCTTCAATATACATCCAAACTCCGGTGTAAGCTATAGCCATAAATAAAAGGCTATAAACAATTAACGCTAGAAGATTTTCCTTTGTGAATAAAAGTCCGGTAACGGATTTTGTGTCATAGTTTATAAGACCTAAAACAACGGCTGTAAAGAACGAAAGGCCAAAGATAGATATGTGTGTTTTTCTACTCATCACAATAAATCTACAACTTTTTTTCAATTTACAATACTTCTTAGTGTGGGATTAGTTTAATTAATCGTAATATTGCAATTAAATAATTTTATAATTATGGGCACCGCAAAAACAGAAATATTTTCGGATCAACATAACCAGATTGCGCGCTTTTCAAAGGCTCTTGGGCATCCTGCACGTGTGGCTATTTTGGAGTATTTATTTAAAACAAATAGCTGTATCTGCGGCGATTTGGTATTGGAAATAGGATTAGCACAAGCTACAATATCGCAACACCTCAAGGAGCTAAAATCGCTCGATTTGATCCAAGGTACTGTAGAGGGCACAAGCGTGTGCTATTGTATCCATGCTGAAAATTGGGCAAAAATGAAACAAACTCTTTCAGAATTTTTGAACCAAGATTTGACCCATCAAAATTGTTGTTAAAGGTCTCAAAATAAAATTGAAATATAACACAAAACATCCAAAATGCTTTTAAAAAAAATAGAACATCAAATTAGTTATCTAGATGAAACATCAGTTTCCACAGCACGCAAGAACACCCTTGAGCTATTGATCGATTACGTTCAATCTAAAGTCGATTCAAAGCAGGTCATTTGCCTGAATTTTATCTGTACCCACAATTCGCGCCGCAGTCATTTAGCACAAGTATGGGCACAGGCCTTGGCGCATTATTTTAACATTAAAAATGTGTTTTGTTATTCTGGAGGCACAGAAGCCACTGCACTTTTCCCCATGGCAGCTAAAACTTTGGAAAACGCAGGGTTTGATATACAAACTATAGCTGATGGGAGTAATCCAATTTATGCTATTAAATATTCAGACAACGAACATCCCATTATAGGCTACTCCAAAAAATTTGACAGTGACTTTAATCCTAAGTCAGAATTTGCGGCTATTTTGACTTGTTCATCTGCAGATCAAGACTGTCCTTTTATTGCTGGTGCGGAAGTGCGTATTCCCATTACTTTTGAGGACCCAAAAGCGTTTGATCATACCCCTCAGCAGACAAAAAAATACCAAGAAAGAAGTTTACAAATTGCTACAGATCTAAAATACGTTTTTTCAAAAATTAAATTATAAATTATGGCTACAAAAAAATTAAGTTTTTTAGACAAAAACCTTACGCTTTGGATTTTCATGGCGATGGGTATTGGCGTAAGTTTGGGTTATTTTATGCCAAATGCCCCGGAGATTATAAATAGCATGAGCAAAGGGACCACCAACCTGCCTATTGCAATAGGTTTAATTCTTATGATGTATCCACCACTTGCCAAAGTGAATTATGCCCTATTACCAAAAGTTTTTAAAAACACCAAAATTTTATCCATCTCCCTTATATTGAATTGGGTTATTGGTCCGATTCTTATGTTTGTACTGGCCATTACTTTTTTGAAGGACTACCCAGAGTACATGGTTGGCTTAATTCTTATTGGTTTGGCGCGTTGCATTGCAATGGTTTTGGTGTGGAACGACTTAGCAGAGGGCAATGCAGAATACGGAGCAGCATTAGTGGCACTCAATAGTATATTTCAGGTGTTCGCTTATAGTTTTTATGCATGGATTTTTATTACAATTCTTCCGCCTTATTTTGGCTTTGAAGGTGCTATTGTTGACATTTCTATTGCTGTGGTTGCAGAAAGTGTATTAATTTATTTGGGGATCCCTTTTTTATTGGGGATTTTTAGTCGTTTAATTTTAATTAAACTTAAAGGGGAACTTTGGTACACTCAAACGTTTATACCAAAGATTTCACCCATGACACTCATTGCTCTTTTATTTACAATTGTAGTGATGTTTTCTTTGAAAGGAGAGCTTATTGTTGAAATTCCAATGGATGTATTGGTCATTGCAGTTCCATTGCTTATCTATTTTGCCCTTATGTTTATCATTGGCTTCTTTTTTACTAAAGCAATGGGGGCTAATTATGATAAGACCGCTTCTGTAGCATTTACAGCAGCCGGGAATAATTTTGAATTGGCTATTGCAGTAGCCATTGGCGTTTTTGGGCTTAGTTCAGGTCAAGCCTTTGCGGGGGTCATTGGGCCACTTGTAGAAGTTCCAGCGCTTATTTTATTGGTGCGTGTGTCCTTTTGGTTAAGAAAAAAATATTTCAGCTCAGTTCAACACTAGTTTTTATGCGCACCGTCGCAAAATGGGGCATCTAATGTTTTACCGCAGCTACATAACGAAAATCGATTTCTTGTGGCAATAGTTTTGCCCTCTGCATCCAAAAGAGTCACTTGCTTGGCATTAGTGACGACGACTTTTCCAGTGGCTGTTATTTGTATGGTTGGTTTGTTGTTATCCATATTTAATTTTTTATAAAGGTAGTATTTTTTTAAAAATCACGATGAAATTCAGATAAAATAAATAGATTTGCTTCATAAAAACGGGATGTGGCGCAGTCCGGTTAGCGTACACGGCTGGGGGTCGTGTGGTCGCAGGTTCAAATCCTGTCATCCCGACAACAATCAAAGACCTAACTTGGCTGGAGTTAGGTTTTTTTATTGAACAAGCAATCGTTTTTGAAGAACAGACGTATTGGTTTTGATGGCTACAATATAAAGCCCAGAATGAAGATTTGAAATATCCAAGTTAGCTTTATTTAAATCAATTTTATTTTTGTGTAAAACTAATTTCCCTGTGATATCGTATAAGGATAATTCTTTAATGCGTTCAGTAGAGTTTAAATCAACTTCAACTCTGTCTCGAGCAGGATTTGGATACATTGAGGCCTCTGTGAGTTGTATAGAGCTTAACCCAAGACCAGTTTGTTCATAGACACGCACATAATCTATTTCCATTGTTGCATCATCGAAACTTTCAGGAATTTCCGTGCCTGGTAACAAACCCAAGTTCCCTCCCATAGCAATATTAAGCAAAATATAATGAGGATTGTCATAAGGGACCTCGTTGTTGTTCTGACGTTCAAAAAACACATTATCATCCAACAGAATTTGAATTACATCTTCTGTCCAAATAAGAGAATAGGTGTGATAGGCTCCACTAGAATCATTGATTGGTGTTGTTGTGCCTTGATTTTCGTATTGACCAGTAGCCGAATTTCTATAGTGCATATATCCGTAAGAAATGCTTTTGTCCCAACCATTTTGTTCCATGATATCTATTTCGCCACAGTCTGGCCAGCCGACACTTCCATACGTATTGCCAAAATAATTTCCAATTTCATTAATGTTGGCACCAAGCGTCCATATTGCAGGCCATGTTCCCGCTTCATTAGGGAGTTTTGCATGAACATCGACACGGCCATATTGAAATGCAAATTTTGAATTTAGTCTTGCAGAAGTGTAGTTTTTAGTAACTCCATTGAACGAATAACTTTCTTTTATGGCTTTAATTTTGAGTGTCCCGTTACTCACAAAAGAGTTTGTGTTTTCATCTGTATAATGCTGTAATTCATCATTAGCCCAATCTACACCATCAATTATGGGGATAACTTGATGATGCCATTTTGTGGGGTCTGGTGGTCCAGAGTAGTCAAATTCGTCGCTCCAAATCAAATTATCAAAGGTGAGCGAATCGTCATTACCACCATCAATGTTATCGATGTAAAAAGTACCAGAAAAATTTTGACCTGGCCCAACAAATAATGCTATTCTATTGAAATTACCACTGATATTATGTTGACCGGGCTCATCGATAATATAAGCTTGTGAAAAATCAACTTCAACTTGTGACCAACCATTTCCATGTACAGATGCTTCCACAAAAGCATTTCCAAATCCCGAGTCACTTCCTTCAACCTTTACCTGTATGGTGGTCAAACTTCCAGTGTTAGAATAAAAGTCGAATGTTACAAGTTTAGAATGATCAAAATTTATATTCGGGACTAAGTCTAGGTATACCCCTTCATAAATTTCGCCGCCGGTGTTTTGGATTACTCCAATAGTATTTGACGAGTTTGATGGGTCGGGTTCAGTGGAAAAGATACACCCTAAAAAACCAGTAAAATTATCTTGACCATTTTCAAAATCAAGCGGCATATCTTGGCCAAAAATTAAACCAACAGATAATAAGGCTAAAAAAGAAGTTATTTTAAACATAGGAAATAAATTGGTTGCCAAAAATAATTGTTAAACTTCTAAATAACAATGATTAATTGTCAAATACACAAAAAAAGGTATAATGGCTGGTCTTTTTTTATTAATTTATCGTTAAATTAAATTTAATTTATTGTTTTATTTGTAATTTTGAGTTGCATATATCTGTATTATGAAATTAAATAGGTCAAACTGCCCTCTTGCTAGCGCACTCGACATTGTAGGCGACAAATGGTCCCTATTGGTTATTAGAGATTTGTTTTTAGGGAAAAAGACATTTACAGAGTTTTTAAAATCCCCTGAAAAGATAGCGACTAATATCTTGGCAAATCGCTTAGAAACCTTATCTAAAAAAGGGTTGCTTAAATTCACTAAGCTCCCCAATGATCAAAAAACAAAAATTTATTATTTGACCGATAAAGGCATTGACTTGTATCCAGTAATCTACGAAATGATAAATTGGAGCAGTAGAAATATAAAGAAAGAATTTGGCCCTATAGCAAAAGATTTAATCAATCGATTTGAGAACACTCAGCAAGAAATAGTAATTGCTGATGCCCAATCAGCATACCGATCTGAACGCCTCGATATATTAGCACAGTCTAGTTAGAGCTGTTCTTCAATTTAATTTGAAATTTTATCATTTTATTCTTCATAATCACCATTGTGGCTAATTGTTTTTTTGGTACTTTGCCAACAAATAAACTGCTGTAAAATGAAGCATCATTTTAGTCTAATTCTTTTTCTTGTACTGTCTCACTCATTTGCGCAGATAATAAATCCTGTTCAATGGGAATTGAGTGTTGAATCCGTTTCTCCAAAAGAATTTGATCTCATATTTACAGCAAATATCGACGAAAACTGGGCAATATATGCCCAAGAAGTTGAGGAAGGAGGGCCATTACCAACTGTGTTCACATTTGAAGAATCTTCTAGTTTTGAGCCTATTGGATTAACAAGTGAAGATGCAACAAACAAGGTCACCAAGTACGATCCTGTTTTTGAAATGGTGGTTTCCAAATTTTATAATCAAGCTCAGTTTCGACAGCGTGTAAGTGTATCCGGATCAGAATTTACCCTTTCGGGGAATATTGATTATATGACTTGCGATGACACGCGCTGTACCTATAAACCCGACAACCCATTTGCTTTTGACTATAAGCCAAACCAAGGCTTATTTGTATCAGAACAGTCAGTAATAAAGCCAAAAAACATTACAGAAAACGCCAACGACATTCTATATGGGTTAATGCCAAAAGATATTTTAATATCCCAAGCCCCATGTTCCTCTAATGGCGCGGTATTTGTTCAAGACACTACCAAGACAAATTCACTATGGCGTATATTCTGTCTTGGGTTTTTGGGTGGGTTATTAGCTTTGCTGACCCCTTGTGTATTTCCAATGATCCCTTTAACGGTCAGTTTTTTCACCAAAAAAGCAGCTGATGAGTCTGCTAAATCCGGTTTAATAAAAGCTGTTTTATATGGGGTTTTTATAGTCCTAGTTTACCTAATTCTAAGCGCTCCTTTTCATCTTCTGGACTCTGTAAATCCTGATATATTGAATGAAATTTCTACCAATGTTTGGCTCAATATCATTTTCTTTGTCATTTTTGTATTTTTTGCCTTTTCATTTTTTGGCTATTACGAACTTACGTTGCCGGTAAGTTGGACGTCTATAACGAGTAAAGGGGAAGGTTTTGGCGGAATTTTAGGCGTCTTTTTCATGGCGCTTACACTTTCAATTGTGTCATTCTCATGTACAGGCCCCATTCTTGGATCACTTTTGGCAGGCTCGCTTTCTTCTGATGGAGGTGCCTGGCAATTGACTGCCGGTATGGCTGGGTTTGGCCTTGCTTTAGGCCTGCCTTTTGCTTTGTTTGCGACATTCCCAAACATGCTCAGAGCACTGCCAAAATCGGGGGGGTGGCTCAACACAACAAAAGTTATTTTGGGGTTTTTGGAGCTTGCGTTGGCCTTTAAGTTTTTATCCAATGCTGACCTTGTTGAACATTGGGGGATTTTAAAAATTGAAGTCTTCCTGAGCATCTGGATCATTGTATTTTTTGGCTTAGCTCTTTATGTTTTCGGAAAATTAAAATTTCCGCACGATAGCCCACTGCAAAAAATATCTTTTTTTAGATTAAGTTCAGGCGTGCTAGTTTTTGCATTTGTTGTGTATTTGGCATCTGGCTTTAGAGTCAACGAATCTACAAAAACATTCACTCCACTTACACTGCTTAGCGGTTTGGCGCCACCTGTTGGATACAGCTTCCTCTACCCCAACGATTGCCCAAATAACTTCAACTGCTTCAAAGATTTGAAAGAGGGCGTAGCATATGCCCAGAAAGTCAACAAGCCTATTCTTTTGGATTTTACCGGCTATGCTTGTGTCAACTGTCGCAAAATGGAGGAACATATTTGGCCAAAATCCAGTATTAAACCTTATTTTGAAGAGGATTATGTTTTGATTTCTCTTTACGTCGATGACAAAAAAGAATTGCCTGAAAATCAAAAACTTACGGTAAAACGGCAAGATGGTGGCGCCCGTACTCTCGAAAATTATGGCCACAAATGGGCACATTTTCAAACTGAATTTTTCCAATCCAATTCACAGCCTTTTTATGTGTTGATGAGTTCTGATGCTAAAACAGTTTTGACGCCTCCAGTTGGTTACACTCCAGACGAGCAAGAATATGAATTATTTTTGAACTGTGGCTTAGAGGCACTAAACATGCCATAACTATTTTATATTCAGCAACAAATAGCTGAAATATTTTAGTATTTTTGGAAAAATTAAAACAAGCAATGCTCGATAGTTTTTTGAAGTTTTTTGAACTGGGATTGTACCACATTATCAGTTTCAGTAGCTACGACCATATTTTATTTGTAGCCTTACTTACCCTTCCCTATGTATTTAAAGACTGGAAACGGCTTTTGATCTTGATTTCAATGTTTACTTTGGGGCACACGCTGAGTTTACTTTTAGGAGTTTACGATATCATCAACCTAAATGTCAATGTTACCGAGTGGCTTATTCCGCTTACTATATTTTTTGCAGCAGTTTTTAACATATTTACTTCCGGAAAGCCATCAGATAAAAGGTCTTTTTTAATGCTTGTAGTTGTGCTGTTTTTTGGACTCATCCACGGCCTCGGTTTTGCCAACGCTTTTCAAGGCTTGGTTGGCACCAGCGAGAGTACATTTTTATCCATTATTGAGTTTGCAATTGGAATAGAAATTGGACAACTCATTATTGTTTTTTGTGTCTTATTTATCAGTTTTATTTTTCAAAATATCTTTCGCTTTTCGACTAGAGATTGGGTTCTGGTTATTTCATCTGTTATCTTGGGGCTTATGTTGCCCCTTATAATAAAAAGCCCATTGTTTTCATAAAATAGATATCCCACTCTTATGGATAAAAAACAATTAAAATATGACAAAGCCTATTTGAGAATGGCCAAGGAATGGGCAAAACTTTCCTATTGTGAACGCAGACAAGTCGGCGCTATAATTGTAAAAGACCGAATGATAATTTCTGATGGTTATAACGGAACACCTACAGGTTTTGAAAATTTTTGTGAAGATGAAGAAGGCTATACCAAATGGTATGTACTTCATGCAGAAGCCAATGCCATTTTGAAAGTTGCCGCATCTACTCAGTCGTGTAAAGGTGCAACACTCTACATCACGCTCTCGCCATGCCAAAGTTGCAGCAAACTGATTCATCAAGCGGGAATTGTTCGCGTGGTGTACAGTAAAGCTTACAAAGATTTTTCTGGTGTTGAGTTTTTGGAAAAAGCAGGCATAGAAGTAGCTCATATTGAACCATAATCACAAACTTACTTTTTAGTCAAGCGGTCAATTTTTCTCACGACCCTGATAAGCGTAGCAATCAAAATAGCACAGCCAGCTGCAATGCTAGTAATAACAGCGGTATAGCTATCGTTTACTAAGGGCGCTTCAAAATCTATTTTGGTGGCATTAAAAATTAATACAATTAATGCAATTCCTGAGATAATATACGTTGTTATTTTCATGGCTTAAAGCAAGAATTTAATGTTAGAAGTGAATAATTTAACAGCTATAGCAAGTAAGATAACACCAAATATTTTTCGCGTAATGTTAATTCCATTTTGACCAATTAGACGTTCAATTTTGGCGGATGTTTTCAAGACAATAAATATCAGAAGAACATTGATAATTACGGCCAAAATAATATTCTCAGTGTGGAACTCAGAACGGAGGGATAATAAGGTTGTCAAGCTCCCTGGGCCAGCAATTAATGGAAATGCAAGCGGGAATACAGTCGCATTTAGAGATGAGTCTTTTTCTTGCTTGTAAAGGTTTATTCCAAGGATCATTTCTAAAGCAATGAATAATAGGATGAATGCGCCAGCAACAGCAAAAGAATGCACATCAATTCCAACCAATTTAAGGATGCTCTCGCCAATAAACAGAAAAATAATCATTATAACACCGGCAATTACTGAAGCTTTTTCACTTTGAATATGCCCAGCTTTCTTTCTTAAATCAATAATTATAGGGATGTTGCCTACAATATCAATGACCGCAAAAAGCACCATAAAGGCTGTAAAAATTTCTTTAATATTAAAGTTCATAAACATAAATTTTAACGCCACAAAGGTCTTGTTTTTTTTTAAAACACATTGGAAAAGCAGTTAATATTTTAGCATTTATTTTAGCGTATAATTTTTATCTTCGCAACATGTTTCAACTTGGCAAAACAATAATTTCAGAGCAGATTTTAGACGCTGATTTTGCATGTAATCTGTCCGCTTGTAAGGGTGCTTGTTGCGTCGATGGTGACGCTGGGGCACCGCTAGAACCTAACGAGACTGAAAAGCTGAAGGCAATTTATCCAAAAATCAAACCCTATCTGCGCCCAGAAGGCATTCAAGCCATTGAACGGCAAGGGACTTTTATTACCAACGAAGAAGGGGAGTTTGAAACCCCTTTAGTTGATGGTGCTGATTGTGCTTATGTCATTTTTGACGAAAAGCAAACGGCTTTGTGTGGTATTGAAGAGGCCTATAACCAAGGAGATATTGATTGGAAAAAACCGGTTTCTTGCCATTTGTACCCTGTCCGCGTAAAAGATTACAGCGAGTTTTCAGCAGTTAATTATCACAAATGGCAAATTTGTGATGATGCCTGTGCTTTAGGAAAGGAACTGCAAATACCAATTTATAAATTTGTAAAAGAGGCACTGATCCGAAAATTTGGAGATCAATGGTATACAGCTTTAGAAAAAATTGCTAGGGACCGATCTGTTCAATAGAGTTTTCAATCAACCAGTACTCTTTGGTTTTAAAAAAAACATCAAAATCAAATTTATTTTTTGTTTTATCCCTCTAATTTCTTTACGAGAGAGAAAGTGGGTAATATATTAATAATCAATAAGTTAAATATTTGTTTGTTTTTGTATTTTGTAAGAAAAAACCTACTTGTTGTTAAAAACTTAAGGACAATGTTTATAAAAATGACTTTTATTTGAAGCTACAATTTTAAATCTTTGTTAGGTGCTATAATGCCAATTCACGTAATAGAAAATTTAACTAAACATGCCACAAGTAGAACCAATTCTAAAAGAAAACAAAGACCGCTTTGTGATTTTTCCAATTCAACACCACGATATTTGGGAATGGTATAAAAAGTCAGAGGCCAGTTTTTGGACTGCAGAAGAGATCGATTTACATCAAGATCTTACCGACTGGTCAGAAAAACTTACAGATGACGAACGTTATTTTATAAAACATATTTTAGCATTTTTTGCTGCTAGTGATGGTATTGTTAACGAGAATTTGGCTGAAAACTTTGTCAACGAAGTCCAGTATAGCGAAGCCAAATTCTTTTACGGATTCCAAATCATGATGGAGAACATCCATAGTGAAACGTATTCACTTCTGATTGATACTTACGTGAAAGACGAGGTGGAAAAAGATAAATTGTTTAATGCTATTGAAAACTTCCCTGCCATCAAGAAGAAGGCTGACTGGGCTCTAAAATGGATTGAGTCACCAAGCTTCGCAGAACGATTAATTGCATTTGCAGCCGTAGAGGGTATCTTTTTTTCAGGGGCTTTTTGTTCTATATTTTGGCTCAAAAAGCGAGGCCTCATGCCCGGGCTCACCTTTTCTAACGAATTGATTTCCAGAGATGAAGGGGTTCATGCCGATTTTGCAGTACACCTGCACAACAAGCACCTCATCAACAAAGTACCAAAGGAACGCATTAGAGAAATTATCGTAGACGCCCTGAACATAGAGCGCGAATTTATTACGGAGTCACTTCCAGCAAGTTTGATTGGGATGAACTCCAAACTTATGTCACAATATTTAGAATTTGTTGCGGATCGACTGCTTTTAGAGTTGAACTGTGAAAAAGAATATAATACCTCAAATCCATTTGATTTTATGGACATGATTTCACTACAAGGGAAAACAAATTTCTTTGAAAAGCGTGTTTCAGAGTATCAAAAAGCAGGTGTACTCAACAAAGAAGAAGAGGACACCAACAAATACAGCTTCGACACAGATTTCTAATCTGTTCATTTGAACATCGGAGCACCATCAATAATGTGTGTGCGGTAGGGTTTTAAGTCCTATCAAATTTATATAACCAACTGTGTTTTTGTATAAATCAAAAACAATAGAATAACCAACTAACCGCTTTTTTCGACCAAAGAAAAGCCAACTAACGAAAAAGAATTATGTACGTATTAAAAAGAGACGGAAGAAAAGAAGAAATAATGTTTGATAAAATCACGGCACGCATTAGGAAGTTGTGCTATGGCTTGAATGAACTTGTTGATCCGTTGAAAGTTGCTATGCGTGTTATTGATGGCCTGTATGATGGGGTAACCACTAGTGAGCTGGATAATCTAGCCGCTGAAATTGCAGCAACCATGACCACTGCTCACCCCGATTATGCCCGCCTAGCCGCACGTATTTCTGTATCCAATTTACATAAAAGCACCAAAAAGACATTTAGTGAAGTCATGCACGATTTGTATACCTACGTTAACCCACGCACAGGCAAAGATGCTCCGTTGCTTTCTGATGAGGTATATAACGTCATCATGAAAAACAAAGAAAAGCTCGACTCAACAATTATTTATAATCGAGATTTTGGGTACGATTATTTTGGGTTTAAAACACTTGAACGTTCATACCTATTAAAACTCAATGGCAAAATTGCCGAGCGTCCGCAACACATGTTGATGCGTGTTTCTATTGGGATACACCTCAACGATCTTGATTCGGCTATCGAGACCTACACGTTGATGTCCAAAAAGTATTTTACTCATGCAACACCAACACTGTTCAATTCGGGTACCCCAAAACCACAGATGTCCTCATGTTTTCTACTCACCATGAAAGACGACAGCATCGACGGGATCTATGACACCTTAAAGCAAACTGCCAAAATATCACAGTCTGCAGGGGGAATTGGTTTGGCAATGCACAATATTCGCGCCACGGGGAGTTACATCGCTGGGACCAATGGAACCAGTAACGGCATTGTTCCAATGCTACGTGTCTATAATGATACCGCTCGTTATGTTGATCAAGGCGGAGGAAAACGAAAAGGGAGTTTTGCCGTGTACTTAGAGCCATGGCATGCTGATATTTTTGATTTCTTGGATTTAAAGAAAAACCATGGGAAGGAAGAAATGCGTGCCCGGGACTTGTTTTATGCTATGTGGATTCCAGATTTGTTCATGAAGCGCGTCCAAGAAGATAGCGAATGGACACTGATGTGCCCAAATGAGTGCCCAGGACTTCCAGATACTCATAGTGAAGAGTTTGAGGCCTTGTACACCAAATATGAACAAGAGGGGAAAGGAAGAAAAACCATAAAAGCTCGAGAGTTATGGGAAAAAATTACAGAATCCCAAATAGAAACGGGGACACCATACATGCTCTACAAAGATGCAGCAAACAGAAAGTCTAACCAACAAAATTTAGGCACCATACGCTCATCCAATTTGTGTACAGAAATTATAGAGTACACCTCTCCAGACGAAGTAGCAGTTTGTAATTTGGCTTCAATAGCTTTGCCAATGTTTATTAAAGATGGTGCTTTTGACCATAAAGAACTGTTTAGAATTACAAAGCGGGTAACCCGCAACCTCAACAAGGTTATTGATCGAAATTATTACCCAGTAATCGAAGCTCAAAATTCGAACTTCAGACACCGTCCCATCGGATTAGGGGTTCAAGGGTTGGCCGACACGTTCATCAAATTGCGTTTGCCTTTTACAAGTGATGAAGCCAAAAAGTTGAATCAAGATATTTTTGAAACCATTTATTTTGCAGCCGTTACAGCTTCCATGGAAGAGGCGAAAGCTGAAGGACCTTACGAAACATACAAAGGATCTCCAATAAGTAAAGGGGAGTTCCAATACAACCTTTGGGGTCTTAAAGATGAAGAGCTAAGCGGTATGTGGGACTGGACTAAACTTAGAAAACAAGTTCTTAAAAATGGAGTGCGCAATTCCTTACTTGTTGCGCCAATGCCGACAGCCAGTACATCACAAATTTTGGGGAACAACGAGTGTTTTGAGCCTTATACGTCCAATATTTACACGCGTCGTGTACTTTCTGGAGAGTTTATTGTAGTTAACAAACACCTGCTTGAAGACCTTGTTCAACTCGGGCTTTGGAATGAAGGATTAAAACAAGAAATTATGCGCGCCAACGGATCTATTCAGCACGTTGATGTTATTCCTCAAGACATAAAAGACTTGTATAAAACTGTTTGGGAATTGAGTATGAAGGATATAATTGATATGTCCAGACAACGCGGATACTTCATCGATCAATCTCAGTCTTTGAATTTGTTTATGGAAGGTGCCACGATGGCTAAATTGACATCCATGCATTTTTATGCCTGGAAAAGCGGACTTAAGACAGGAATGTATTACTTAAGAACAAAAAGTGCTGTTGACGCTATCAAGTTTACTTTGGACACCAAAAAACAAGAACAACCAAAAGCAGAAGTACAGGCTGAAACACAAGTACTTGAAAAGAAAAAGGAGAAGGCAGTCAAAACGGCGGAAAAATTCTCCAAACAAGCATCAATGGATCCAGATATAGACCCAATGTCAGCAGAAGAGATGAAAGCCCTAATAGAGCAAGCTAAAGCTTCTGAAGGAGACGATTGCTTGATGTGTGGGTCTTAGTCTTAATCAATTATATTTCATAAAAAAAATCACGCCTAAGGGCGTGGTTTTTTGTTGATTATAACTTCTAAACTAACCAGCGCTATTTTGATGGGCTTTTTGGTACTCTTCAAATAGACTGGCAGACGCATTCATCAAATCTTTTGTTTCCAAAAGTAAACTAAAGTAAAGTGTTGTATTTTTTGGGCTGGATTCCTCGTTGCGTGTTCGTTCAATTTGAGAAGAAATATTGGATTTAAGTGCATTTTCAACTTCTATTTTTTTAGCCCTAATCGATTCTATTTCTTCAAATGTTTTGTTTTTGAAAATTTCTTCAGCATCTTTAAACAAGACGTCAATAGTGTGGCTAATATCGCTTAATTCCTTGATTTGGTTAAATTTGAGTTTTTTGTGATTATTATTCACGTGTTTATGGCTCATTTTAGTGATGAAATCTAAAGATTGTGTCATGTCCTGAAGCGATGCTAAAATTTGGATGTAAAAATTACTTGCACTTACACTAGCTTCGTCAAGACTCTTAATAAAATAGAATATATCATCTCTTAACGCCTCGATTTCATCAGAAAGTTTGACAATTTGTTTTTTGTTTTTCTTAAGGTTATTTAAATCTTGCTGGGCTAGTGCATAAATAGTAGAATTATAAATTTTCCCACCACGGCTTAACACTTTTGCAATCGTATTTGCACTTTCATTAATAACGCCTTGTATAGATCGTCGTTCGGATTTTTTAAATGTACTTCTGTTTTCTGTTTTCTGTTTTCTTTTGTAGCGTAAAGAGCTGTTGATTAAGAGTCCAAAAGCTGTGAATAATAAAACAGGGAACATGAGCTGAACATTAAGGTTCATTAAGTAAGCGACCAATCCAGATGCTGTAAAAGCAACAATTGCCGTAAAAAACCAACCAGCGATTACATTCAGGACGCCTGCTACTCTATATACTGCACTTTCTGCACCCCAAGCCCGATCTGCAAGTGAAGTCCCCATAGCAACCATAAAAGTTACATAGGTAGTCGATAGGGGCAATTTCATTGAAGTTGCAATCGAGATAAGAACACTAGCAACCATCAAATTAACCGCTGCACGAACCATATCAAACGCAGGACGATCTTGTGCTGGAATTTGTGCCAATCCAATACTTGATTGATCGAATTGTTGGTTTATTTTAGTTTTAAAATTTTTTGGAAAGGACTTATTTATAGCTTCAGTTCCACTAGTGGTTAATCGGACAATTAATCTGGAAAGTAGATTAGGTTTGAATCTTTCTTTTGTAGCACTTTGACTAGAGAGGTCAATAGAGGTCTGAACAACACTTTTGGATTTTGATGAAAACCATAGGGTGAGAACCATAATTAGTCCTGCGCCCATCAGCAACCAGTTATTGGTTGGGACTTTGGTGGCTAAAACATCCATGGGGAATACAGATGCACTAAGGCCTGAAGTCGACCATTCTATATATGAGTTATAGGCCGCTACTGGTACGCCAATAAAGTTGACTAAATCATTTCCAGCAAAGGCAAGTGCTAGCGCAAAGGTTCCAACAACTATAATGAGTCTGTAGATGTTAACTTTTGCTAAGCCAATTAGAGCATAAGATAAAGCAAACCAAAAAATGGAACTGACAATTACAATCCAGCTTACATGGGTTTCTAAGAAATTTTTTATGGTGATTCCGCCCAAAAGTTTAAAGGATTCATCTGCGTATGAGGTGCCTTTAAGACCTTTCATAAAAATAAAATAAGTAATAGCAGTAAGTGCAATACCGCTAAAAATTGCGCCAACCCAACTTGGTTTTTCTTCAAATCTAAATGAAATTAATACTCTAGAAATCCATTGAACAATAGCGCCAACGGTAAAAGCCACAATTACCGATAAAATGATTCCAAAAATAATTTGTGATGCTTTGGAAGTATTAATATAGTTAACGAGTTGATTCAAATCGCCTCCGTTGGAAAATATTTTTAGCGCAGCCATGGCAACTGCAGCACCCAAGAGTTCAAAAACAATAGA
>JAQCJC010000047.1 GCA_027593245.1 Bacteroidota bacterium
AAGAATGAACGTCAAAAAAAAAGTCGCATTTTATACTCTTGGGTGTAAGTTGAATTTTTCGGAAACCTCTACAATATCTCGAGATTTTGAACATGAAAATTTTGATCGTGTAGATTTTTCTGAGTATGCAGACGTTTATCTTATCAATACGTGTTCAGTTACAGAAAATGCCGACAAGCGCTTTAAAACCATTGTCAAGCAAGCCCAAAAAGCAAATTCGGAGGCCTTTATTATCGCTATTTGGTGCTTGGTGCTACCGAAAAATTTAAGATTACAGATTATCTAAACGATTTGACCAAAAAAGAAGTTGGTGCGGTTCATTCCTGTGCAATTGAAGAAGCTGATTTTTATGTAGGTAGTTATTCTTTCGGAGATCGTACGCGTGCATTTTTAAAAGTTCAGGACGGTTGTGACTACAAATGTACCTATTGCACCATTCCATTGGCACGAGGTATTTCACGAAGTGATACCCTTTCTAATGTTCTAAGAAATGCCCACGAAATTACACAAAAAGGCATCAAAGAAATTGTACTTACTGGCGTTAACATTGGGGATTATGGAAAAGGTGAATTTGGCAATAAAAAACACGAACACACCTTTTTTGAATTGGTTCAGGCCTTGGACAAAGTTGAAGGGTTGGAGCGTATTCGAATTTCTTCTATAGAACCTAATCTTCTAAAAAATGAAACTATAGATTTTGTTGCTCAAAGCAACAATTTTGTTCCGCATTTTCATGTGCCGCTACAAAGTGGAAGCAACCATTTACTCAAACTTATGCGCCGTCGGTATATGAAAGAACTCTATGTTGATCGATTAGCGCGTATCAAATCAACAATGCCAAACGCTTGTATTGGTGTAGACGTCATTGTTGGTTTTCCTGGTGAGACAGATGAGTTGTTTTTAGAAACGTATGAGTTTTTAAGCAATTTGGATATTTCTTATCTACATGTCTTTTCTTATTCTGAGCGTCCAAACACTGTAGCTGCAACTATGGACGGAAAAGTCCCTAAAGCAGTTCGCAGCAAACGCAGTAAAATGTTGCGTGGACTTTCAGCAAAAAAGCGCAGAGCTTTTTATGAATCACAGTTGGGTTCAATTCAAAATGTGTTGTTTGAAGGTGAAAATAAGGAGGGGTATATTCATGGATTTACACGAAATTATGTCAAAGTAAAGATGCCGTGGAATCCGAATTTAGTCAATACAATTCATGAAGTTGCACTAAAAGAAATTGACCAAGATGGTTTAGTGCGTTTCGAATTTGTTTCTAAGGAAGTAACTCTTTAGATGCGAATCCCAACAGGGAGCATTTTTTTGTAGCGTCTATTTCTTTTAATAAATTTTGCAATGGGTGGGCTAGTTGGAACGACGCTGATGTTTTTTTCATTAATATCTTCTAAAACTACTTTTAAAAAATCTTCAACAAACGACTCAGAAGCGATGGCTTGTGGAATATTGAGTTTGGTTAGGAAAATTTTACGTTCTTGTTGTGCGTATTCAATAGTAGCCATTTCTGAACCAATTTTCAATTCGTATTGGCGCAAAAAAGTATTGTCGACTAGATTTGAAGCTAAAAGCATTATAAAATAATTTAAATTCTGGGAATATACAAGACAAAAATACAAAAAAAACCGCTCTTGATTTTAATTTTAACATTTTTTAGATAAATAGAGTGTATATTTCTTATGCTAGATTTTTATTATTAAGATGTTTTATTTAATTTAGGACTCCAAATATATCTAGTTCATGAATGTATTTAAAAAGCCATTATTTTATTTTTTTTCTCTCTTAGTTGCGGTGAGTTTATCTTTAGCTTTTTCGAGTGATGACAACCTCAAACCTTCCAATCTAATTTTTGATTACAATGTTTACGCTTTACCCATTCCAGAAAATCTTAATTTTTCAGAAGAGCCACTTCCTTTAGATTTACCTGATATAAGAGAACGTATGGATCGTGAATTACTTGTCAATACCTATTGGCAGTCCAATAGCTTATTGCTTTTTAAGCGTGCCCATAAGTATTTTCCTATTATTGAGCCTATTCTTGAGCAGTATGGTATTCCTGATGATTTTAAATACTTGGCCGTTATCGAAAGTGGATTACAAAATGTAACATCTCCTGCAGGAGCAAAGGGTTTTTGGCAAATAATGAAATCGACGGGTAAAGAATACGGTATGGAAATTAATAGTAATGTAGATGAGCGCTACCATTTAAAATTATCAACCCATCTTGCTTGTCAATATTTTTTAAAGGCCAAAGAAAAATTTGGATCATGGACCCTAGCTGCGGCTTCTTATAATGCTGGAATCAGTGGAATTGCGTCGGAGTTGAACCGACAGTCGGTATCGAATTATTATGATATGTTACTCGGCCAAGAAACTGGACGATATGTTTTTAGAATTGTTGCGTTAAAAGAAATCATGAAGCACCCCCTAAATTATGGTTTTAATTTCAAAAAAGAGGATTTATACTCCTATTCACCAACTTATGAAGTAGAAGTTGATACTGCGGTGTCAGATTTTGTTGAATTTGCCAAGAATTTTGGTTTGAATTATAAGCAGTTGAAACTTCACAACCCTTGGCTTAGGGACGATTTTTTAAATAATAAGTCGAGAAAAAAATACCTAATAGAGCTTCCCAAAAAAAACTACTACACATTAGATAAATTAGACTAATTAAAGATTAGCGTCTTCTTCCACCGCGCGCTTGGCCGTAATGTTGGTTAGGGATAGACGCTTTTTTCATTTGCTGCTTCATCATTCTTATTTGTTCTGAGAGCATATCTCTTTTGTCTAGAGCCTGCGCTTCTTTCAATAATCGTTGTGCTTCTTGCTTTCGTCTTTTGGTGAATGCTATCCCAGCTAAATTTAGTTTTGCCATTGCCATGTCATGGTCCATTGACAATCCTAAAGCTACTGCGTTTTTAAAAAATTTCTCTGCAGCGGTCATGTTGCTTTGCGAAACCATAATCCCTTTCAAAAAGTTATAGTAGCCTTGTTGTTTTTTTGTAAGTGCAGACTTAGGATTTTTAATTCGGTTCAACCAACGTTCAGTTCCTGGGAAATCTTGTTTTCTTAGCTTTAAAAAAGCCAATAAAATTAGCTCATTTTTATAATACAAAAACAAAAAAGTAAGGCCAATAAGGGTAAACATAATGCCGTTACCAATTTGGGATTCGGTAAATTGAAAGACAGCATAGGCTAACGATATAACGAATAGTGCGATTTTTATATTTTTATGAAACATATTTTTTTGGTTTTTAAAGGAGCACAAATGTAGTAAAAAACAAAATAAAAATATTTTAAAATTGCGTTTGTCATAGTAAAAAGTCTTTGTATATTTGCACGGCGCTTTTTTTAAGAGCAATCGAAAATTGTAAAACTCATAAACCAACATTGGTTTAACAAGATAAATAAAATGAAAAGAACATTTCAACCATCTAAGAGAAAGAGAAAAAACAAGCACGGCTTTAGAGACAGAATGGCTTCTGCTAATGGTAGAAAAGTACTTTCTAGAAGAAGAGCTAAAGGAAGAAAGAAACTAAGCGTTTCTTCTGAAATTCGTCATAAAAAATAATGATTAACAATTGTTAATATATTATAAGGTGTTACTAGTCGTAACACCTTTTTTTGTATTCAAACGTTGTTTATTTTTGAACTAAATTAATATCTATCCAACACTAATAAAAATGCCAAAACGAAAAGATTTAAAATCCATTCTCATTATCGGTTCAGGACCGATCATTATCGGACAAGCATGCGAATTTGATTATTCAGGGTCGCAAGCCCTACGTTCACTTCGTGAAGATGGAATTGAAACTGTTCTCATCAACTCCAATCCCGCAACTATCATGACAGACCCATCAATGGCTGATCATGTGTATTTATTGCCTCTCAATACAAAATCAATCATCAAAATTTTGAAAGAACACCCGCAAATTGATGCTGTTTTACCAACAATGGGTGGGCAAACAGCTCTTAACCTTTGCATAGAAGCTGATGAAAAAGGCATTTGGGATGATTTTGGTGTAGAAATTATAGGTGTTGATATTGACGCTATAAATATTACCGAGGACAGAGAAAAATTTCGTGAATTGATGCTTAAAATAGGCATTCCAATGGCACCACAGGCTACGGCTAATTCTTACCTTAAAGGAAAAGAAATTGCACAAAACTTCGGATTTCCATTGGTTATTAGAGCTTCATTTACACTAGGTGGAGCAGGAGCCTCCATTGTCCACAAAGAAGAAGATTTTGATGAATTATTAAAACGTGGATTAGAAATCTCGCCAATTCATGAGGTGATGATTGATAAAGCCCTTATGGGTTGGAAAGAATACGAATTAGAGCTTTTACGCGATGACAATGACAATGTTGTTATTATTTGTTCGATTGAGAATATGGATCCAATGGGGATTCATACAGGAGACTCCATCACGGTTGCTCCAGCAATGACTTTAAGCGACACCACTTATCAAAAAATGCGTGATATGGCCATTCACATGATGCGAAGTATTGGAGACTTTGCTGGAGGATGTAACGTTCAGTTTGCTGTTAGTTCAGATGGAAAAGAAGATATTATAGCCATCGAAATTAACCCTCGTGTTTCTCGATCCTCTGCTTTGGCAAGTAAGGCAACGGGGTATCCAATTGCGAAAATTGCAGCAAAGCTCGCTATTGGATATTCTTTGGATGAATTGCAAAACCAAATTACCAAATCAACTTCCGCGCTTTTTGAGCCAACTTTAGATTATGTTATTGTTAAAATACCGCGATGGAATTTTGATAAATTTGAAGGAAGTGATCGTGAATTAGGTCTTCAAATGAAAGCTGTAGGTGAAGTGATGGGAATTGGTCGTTCTTTTCAAGAAGCATTACACAAGGCAACCCAATCCTTAGAAATTAAACGCAATGGACTAGGCGCAGATGGCAAGGGGTACACCAACTACGATCAAATTATTAGCAAACTGAAACATGCGAGTTGGGATCGTGTTTTTGTGATTTATGATGCCATACAAATTGGAATTCCTCTTTCTCGGATTCACGAAATCACTAAAATCGATATGTGGTTTTTGAAACAATATGAAGAATTGTATTTCCTCGAAAAAGAAGTTTCAACGTATTCCATAGAAACGATCACAAAAGAACTCTTACTAGAGGCCAAACAAAAAGGATACGGGGATCGACAAATTGCCCATATGTTGAGCTGTTTGGAAAGTCAAGTGTACAACAAGCGTAAAGATTTAAAGATCAACAGAGTTTATAAGTTGGTTGACACTTGTGCTGCAGAATTTGAGGCAAAAACACCTTATTATTATTCTACTTTTGAAAGCCAAATGACCACTAAAGAAGGACTTACAGTTACAGAAAATGAAAGTATTGTTACTGACAAAAAGAAAGTCATTGTTCTTGGTTCTGGACCTAATCGAATTGGGCAGGGTATCGAATTTGATTACTGTTGTGTACATGGTGTTTTAGCGGCTGCCGAGTGCGGCTACGAAACCATCATGATTAACTGTAACCCTGAAACTGTATCTACAGATTTTGATACGGCAGACAAACTATATTTTGAACCTGTTTTTTGGGAGCATATATATGATATTATACAACACGAAAAGCCTGAGGGCGTCATTGTTCAATTAGGGGGGCAAACGGCACTTAAATTGGCTGAAAAACTGGATCGATATGGAATTAAGGTTATTGGAACGAGCTACCAATCTTTAGATCTAGCCGAGGACCGGGGCTCTTTTTCTACACTTCTAAAAGAAAACAATATTCCTTATCCAGAATTTGACACAGCCGAAACCGCTGATCAAGCGCTGAAAGTTGCGGATAAATTAAATTTTCCAATACTAGTAAGACCTTCATATGTATTGGGTGGTCAAGGCATGAAAATCGTAATTAACAAGCAAGAACTTGAAGATCATGTGATCGATTTACTTCGTAAAATTCCAAACAACAAACTTCTCTTAGATCACTATCTTGACGGTGCTATCGAAGCAGAGGCAGATGCTATATGCGATGGCGAAAATGTTTATATTATAGGAATCATGGAGCATATTGAGCCTTGTGGAATCCACTCTGGGGACAGTAATGCTACTTTACCTCCATTCAATCTAGGAGATTTAGTAATGCAACAGATTAAAGATCACACCAAGAAAATTGCTTTAGCTCTGAACACTGTTGGTTTAATAAATATACAGTTTGCCGTAAAAGACGACAAAGTATACATAATTGAAGCTAATCCACGTGCATCGAGAACTGTACCATTCATTGCCAAAGCCTACGGCGAACCTTATGTGAATTATGCGACAAAAGTAATGTTGGGTAATAAAAAAGTTACAGATTTTGACTTTAAACCGCATTTAGATGGCTATGCCATTAAGCAACCAGTGTTTTCATTCAATAAGTTTCCAAATGTGAATAAACAATTGGGTCCAGAAATGAAAAGTACCGGAGAAAGCATTTTATTTATAGACAGTCTAAAAGACGATGAGTTCTATGATTTGTATGCTCGACGCAAAATGTATTTAAGTAAATAACCAAAAAAAAGGCGACGTTTTAGTCGCCTTTTTTTATGAGTTGAAAATCGAAAGAAATAGTCACTGTATCACTAACTTTGTTACGAACAATTTTTGGAATTTCTATTGCGAAATCATTTGCACTTACATCAAAAGTGCCCTTAAACTTCATGGTATTGCCCTCTTTTATTATATAAGTATTAACAGAGACAGATGTACTCTTTCCATGCATTTCTAAATTCCCCGAAAGGATATATTTTTTATCTAAATTTTGAACATTAAAATTCAATAATTGCCCTTTAAAAATAGCTTTTGGATAGCGATTGCTTTCTATATAACTTTCATTAAAATGCTCTTCCATTAGCGCATTCTTAAACCGGAACCCTTTTACAAGTGCTAATGCAGCAAAAGTTCCATCTTCGGTATTTAAAATTGCAGTTACATTTTCATTAGTAGCCTTAACTTCTTCAAAAGCAGGCATAGAGGCTTCAAAAGTGAGTGTTCCAGAACGTGTCCAATATTTTTCTTGACTGTTTGCAAGACTGATACAACAAATAAAAAATAGAACTACATATTTCATTCTAAATAGCCTTCATTCATCCATTGTTCTACCAAATCAATACTGACTTGTGGCAATCTCGCATCATACTTTGGCATAAATCCAGATTCACCGGGTTGACGGTTCATTCGATCTAAGGCATCAGTATTTTCAAAAACAAGTTTAACCTCTTCGAAATTGGTCATCGGGACAGATGCATCACCTACTGCAGGGTTGGAGTGACAAGCAACACAATTCGCATCTATAATCGGTTTAATGTGTTCTGTATAGGAAATATTTTCTGTTAGCGGTGTTTGTTCTATAAGATCACTTTCGCTACTATTCTCACAACTTGTAAACAAGATAAAAGAAGTAATAACAAGAAAACAACTAAATTTTTTCATTTTTAAAAGGGTAAATTTGTTTCAAATTTAATTTATTTTTTTGCTAATTCATGGAGTTTTTGCACAAATCATGCTATATTAACATAGTTTTAATTATAATTTTTATGAAAAACAAAACTGGATTTATCTTTTCATTTATAGTTATTGTATTTGCCTCCATTTACATTTATACTCAAAAGTCCCATCGAAATATTAGCAATGAAAAAGTTGAATTTGTTTTATTTTCTGATGAATTTTTGAAAGAATTTAAAGTAAATGAAGAAACTGCTGCGGCTAAATTTCTAGATAAAACTATTCTTGTGGAGGGTGTTGTCACTGAAATTAATATGAATTATTTAATACTAGATGACAAAATTTACTGTAAATTTGAAAAAGATCTACCCAAAAATCTATTGAACACCAACTTAAAAGTCAAAGGCCGATGTATCGGTTTTGACGAGTTATTAGAACAAGTTAAGTTGGATCAATGCAGTATCGAAGTAAAATAATACTCCTTTCATTAAGCACTCAAGTTTTGTATGCTCAAGATTCAATATTTGACCTTGCGCGCCATGGTAGTGTAGAAGATTTTAAAGCACTTTCAAATGGTGATACTTCTATTTTAACACAAAAAGACGAAAGAGGGAGTACACCACTCGTGTTGGCATGTTATTACAACAACATTGAAGTCGTCAAATATTTAATTCAAGTAGTTGATGACATCAACGGAGCTACAAAAGACGGTTCGCCACTTATGGCAGCTGCGGTAAAAGGTTATAATTCTATTGTTCAACTTCTTTTGGATGCAGGTGCTGACCCCAATATTGAGGACATGAATAAAACTACGGCCTTACACTATGCAGCAACGTTTAAAAATTATGACTTGGTTATTATGCTTTTAAATGCAGGTGGTGATTTGCATCACAAAAATAACATAAACCAATCGCCGTATGATTTAGCACTTATTCATAACGACAAACGGCTCAATGAAATTATTAAAATTAATTAGACTATTGTGAAAAAAATTACTCTACTTTTTTATTTATTACTTTTATGTAATTCCTTTTCACAATCCACAACTACCGGTGAGAGAACTCTATCTCCTGGTTTTACGGTTCAATTTGATTATGACGATATTAACCAAGAAGTTACCATGACCTTAAAAGGGCCATCCGATGTTTGGCTTGGCGTCGGTCTTGATGCTCAATCAATGGATTATACAAATGCTGATGTTATAATTTACACTAACAGCGGGTTAAAAGATTACTATTTAGATGGTGATAATGCTGCTCCAAGTTTGGATACAAATAATTGGACTTTGCTCACAGATGATGTTGTTTCAGGTGAAAGAACAATTATTGCTAAGCGTTCATCCAATACTGGAGAATCTACTGATTATGTTTTCACCTCTACAATTGGAAGTGTTCCAGTTATTTGGGCTAAAGGAAACAGTCTTAGTTTTGGTTACCACGGAAACAGAGGTACTTCTATTATTGATTTTATTTTGAGTACAAATGATGTAGTTCAAAAATCATTTGAAGTCTATCCAAACCCAACAGTCGATGAACTTAATTTTGATTTTCCTAACAATGTGCAATCTGCCAACGTTCAGGTTTATAATATTTTAGGGAGGCAAATCATGCAAACCCAATTGAAAAGAACATTTCCAAAACTCGTTACAAATGCATGGGCATCAGGGATGTATGTAGTGCAAATTATTACAGAAGATGCCGTTCAAACCAAGCGCATTATAAAACAATAATCGTTTATGAAATTTAAAATTTTCATCACTTTCTTATGCTTTACTTATTTTGGTTTTGCACAAGACGATTT
The DNA here is from genome assembly GCA_027593245.1 of Bacteroidota bacterium. GTDB lineage: Bacteria > Bacteroidota > Bacteroidia > Flavobacteriales > Flavobacteriaceae > UBA3537. The sequence continues at coordinate 9,273 of JAQCJC010000047.1, forward strand.
ATTGAGTGAAATTGATGTCGAAAATCAACCTTCAACAGCAATAAGTTCTGTTTTTAAAGGGTTAAAAATCATCAATTTTGAATCTACAAAACTTGTAGGTAAAGACGGATTTTATTTTGTGGTATCCCATCGTTTTGGGAGTGTTAAAAATGGATTCGAAAATCTTTTTGGTCTTGATGAAGCCGTAACCCATCTCAATTTCATCTATGGGCTGACAGATGGTATTAATGTAAGCGCATCACGAAGCTCAAATCAAAAAATATATGAGTTGGCTTCAAAGTTTAGAATTATTAAACAATCTGAGCGCTTTCCGTTTTCAGTAGTAGGTTACACTTCAGTTTTAGCCAACACTGCACTGAGCACAGATAACTTACCAAAGCTTGAATTCAAACACCGTTTAAGTTATGTTGTTCAGCTGCTAATTTCTAGAAAAGTAAACAACAAATTATCACTACAATTCACACCAACATTTTTCCATGAGAATTATGTGGCCAACGATTCGCAAGACAATTCACAATACGGGTTAATATTTGGTGGGCGTTACAAGCTTGGTAGTCGCTGGTCCTTGAATTTGGAATACGGAACCCATCTGAACCGCGCCGAAAATTCGCTTTACAATAATCCTTTATCCATTGGTTTTGACCTTGAGACGGGAGGTCATGTATTCCAATTGCACTTTACTAATTCTCAATTTATGAATGCGAATGGCGTTTTGGGAAACAGTACTGGCGATTGGTCTGAAGGCGATTTCTATTTTGGCTTTAACATAAGCCGTTCGTTTTAGGCTTATTTTGCTTCCTGCAGATATTTCTTTTTAACAAAATTAAACCCAATTATCAGCACTCCGGAATAGAAAAAATCACCCAGTAAAGCATTTCTAAAGAAAGGCAAAGCTAGTGTGTAACACTCCGCTAGCCCAGTCCAAGTCTTTGGGTATCCCAACAGCCAAACGCCAAAGTTGGTAATGATAAAAAAGCTAATACTGCTTAAAAGAATAGCCGAAAAACTCGGTTTTTTCGATTGTATTCCGATAAAACTCACTACCACAAAAGCAAAATAAACAAAAACAGTGATGCTCGAAAATCCTAGAAATAGATCAGATATTGCCATCACAGTCAAGGGTAGTGTATACGCCATTACTTTATTGGAAAGGTATAATCCTCCGAAAAGCGCTATGGCGGTAACCGGAGTAAAGTTTGGAAGATGAGGAACAAGCCTAGTGAGAACGGCTGTTACCATGAAAAGAAGGATAACAATTGTTTTGTTGGCGGTTAAATTTTTCATTCAAAAAAGATTATTTTTCGTTGGCGTTAAAAATACTTAATTTAAAATTTAGTCTGCTATCATTAGAACATCTTTAGCATCTAATTTATCTGCAACGCTTAAGCTCTTTGAGCTATTTTGTTCAATTGCGAAACGACCAGACCCCTCTATTGCTAATAGAGCCGCTTGTAATAAGGGTTCCGATACGTCGCCTAAAACTCCGTAATTTGATGCTTTTTCTTTAAACTCGATGTCGGGGATCAAGCCTGATGAAGGTACTACAGTATTGTTTTTATTTACGGTAATCGCTATCAATGGCAGTAGCGCATAAGTGTGGCTGGGATTGACATTGGTTCTACTTAGATTTGATGAGTCATATATGATTTGCGAGGCTTGTGATTTTCCAACAGTAGTATCTCCTATTTGAACAACATCTATGTATGCTTTTAAGCTGTTGATAATCATTTCGCTAGAAGAAGCGGAGGCTCTACTGGTTAATACATAAACTTTGTTTAGATTCAAACTATTGATATTTGTGCCATTATTCAGAGTGGATGTAAAAAGATAGTCGTAATTATTGGTTTGTAGAGCTTCGTTGTATTGCAATGTCGCAAAAACTTGATTGTTGAAATCTCCGGTAATCATACTGCCTAAGGCTGCAGCTGTTGCCACACTTCCCCCAGGATTATAGCGAAGGTCTAGAACAAGATGGTCGATATTTTGAGCTTTAAATACGCCAAACGCCTGATTGAGTTCCGTGTCAAACTCGTTAACAAATCCATTGTACATTAAATAACCAACTTTGTCGTCTTCCAGATCAATTATTTTTGTGCTGTATACTGGGTTTTCGGTGTACACTGATTTTGTCAATGTTATGGCTTCTGAATTATCATTTATGATGTCATCCGAGCTATCAGCCGTGTTGTTATCGTCATAGTCAGCTAGATTTAAAGTATAACTATCTGCACTCAAAAGCGATCTATAATTATCCACGGTCAAGCCAGTACCGTTAATTTTATTAAAAATCTGTCCTCTAGTGAGCGAGGTCTGACTGGCGTTGCTGTTGGGTAGGACAAGGCGTACAACGCCAAACACATTGATCGAACTGCCAGGAACATAATAAAAGTTGAATTCAGCACCAGTTTTCTCGGCAACCCCACCAAGGGACTGTTCCAACACAAAATAATTACTAGTAATGATACTAAATCGATCTACACTTTCTCTATCATAGATTAAGTCCTCAAATAAGAGTTCAGGAGACGCGTAATTTGTTAAATACTCTTGATAGTCTGAATTTGAACTAAACCGATCGTTTGCAAGATCTGGGATATTTGAATTGTACAAGTATACAGCATTCATAGCTTTCCATACAAAGTCTTTAACATTCCTTGTGCTTGTTATGTTATCATCATTATCTTCAAAACAACTGAATGAAAATCCAATTAAAGCGATTAAGGCTAAATATTTTATTTTTTTATTGATAGATGTATTTTTATTGCTTTTCATTTTTATAAATGCTATTATTAGAGACTGAACGATCAATATTTATACCACAATTTACGTTAAAAAATAATAAAATTTAAAAAAATAGTTTTGATCTTGTAACAAATACCAAAACTACTCGTCTTGAAAATAACACGATCAGACAATATGAGTGAAAGCGAATACATAGCATTAGTTGATCCTTTCAAAACCAAATTGTTTCGGTTTGCTAAACGTTTTTTAGTTTCAATTGAAGAAGCAGAAGATGCTACTCAGGACGTTCTTTTAAAATTATGGAAAATGCGGGATCGTTTGGGTCAATATAAAAGTCTAGAAGCTTTTGCAATGACCATTACCAAAAATCACTGCCTAGACCGATTAAAGTCGAAGCAAGCGCAGAATTTAAAAATCACACACAATAATCACAAAGACCACAGATATGAGCTGCAAAAAGATATTGAGGTTAGCGATAGTATAAGATTAATTGAAAAATTTATAACAACTCTGCCTGTTCAACAACAGTTGATTGTTCAGCTTAGGGATATTGAACAATATGAGTTTAAAGAAATTTCTGAAGTATTAGAAATGAATGAAACAGCAATACGGGTGGCGCTTTCTAGAGCTAGAAAGACATTAAAAGAAAAATTGATAAAAGCACATAGGTATGGAATTACAAGCAATTGAAGCGCTTTTAAAGAAATATGAGTTAGGAGAAACCTCTAAGGCAGAGGAGACTCAATTAGCTTTATTTTTCAAATCGAGTTCAGTGCCCGAACATTTGGAGCATTACCGCTCGCTTTTTGATTATTTCTATAATTCAAGACAACAACAATACACAACAAAACTAAAGTTTAGATCAACTTATTTTGAATTTAAGCGTTTGTCTGTTGCCGCCTCAGTTATAATTTTATTGGGTTTATTTCTTAATTACAATTTAGAGTTGAAGAACAATCAATATTCAGAGGAAGAGCTTTTTGTTTATGATCAAACCAAAACAGCATTAGAAATGTTGTCAACGAATTTCAACAAAGGAACTTCACAGCTTAAGTCCTTAGAAATTTTATCTAAACCCCTTCAAAAAGGCGAGGAGAACATCTCCTTTTTAAATATATTTAATACAACAACCCATAAAATATTCAAAATAAATAAGTAAATTTAATATCATGAAGAATATAATAATCATTTTAATTTTTGCCATTGCTCCAATTGGATTTGCACAAAGTCTTTTTGAAAAATACGAAGACATGGATAATGTTTCTTCAGTAGTAGTCAATCAAAAAATGTTTCGTATGCTTGCTGAAATGCAAATTAAAACCAATGATCCTGAAGCTGACACTTTTTTAGAACAAGTTAAAACACTAAAAAATTTAACGGTCTATACTACTGATGATTTAACAGTTTCCAAAGCTATTATTTCAGATGTAGACCGCTATATAAAATCTTCTTCACTTGAAGAGCTCATGCGTATAAAGGATGGTGATAAAAACATTAAGTTCTATGTTCAATCAGGTAGAGATGACAATCATGTCTCAGAGCTTCTAATGCTTGTCAATGGTTTGACAAAAGCTTCGGATGCTAGAGACATCAAACTGGGTGGAGAGAAACGAATCGTTGAAACTATATTGCTTTCGCTTACTGGAGACATTGATTTGCGTAATGTATCTAAATTGACAACTCAACTTAACGTGCCAGGTGGAGAGCAACTTAAAAAGGCTTCAAAAAAATAATCTATGCGGTCATTTGTTCTTGGTCTGGGCGTTTTTATATCATTCTTTTTGTTCGGTTGTCATTCTCAGCCTAGTTTACAAACCTATTTTGTAGATCATCAAGAATCTCCCAATTTTATATCAATGGATGTTCCAATTTCCTTTTTGGGCGCAAAAGATATTAAAATGACTGATAGACAACGTCAAGCTATTAATTCTATTGATAAATTGAATATGCTTGGCTACAGTTTAAAGTCTGGCGATAAAGATTCATATAACAAAGAAGTTAATGAAATTAAAGATATACTAAATGATAAACGCTACAATGAACTGTTGCGTCTTGGTAATTTGAATGACGGTCGTGTAAAAATTTGTTATGTAGGAGATGATGAAGATATTGATGAACTAATTGTTTTTGGGAGATCCTACAAATATGGATTTGCGGTAATTCGTGTCCTAGGTGACGATATGGAAGTGTCTAAAATAATGGAATTAGGACCAATAATAAGCCAATTAAACACCGAAGACATCAATGTCGAAGGGTTTATGGACTTTATGCTCTAATCCATTCACTGAGTTAAAAAGCAGACACTTTACTAGTAAATCTTTTATATCCCTGTGTAATTTGATGGGGTGATTTTTTTCATTTCGTCTTTAATAGCATCACTCACTTCAAGAGTATCAATAAATTCTGCAATAGAGTTTTGAGTTATAGCAGTATTGGTTCGCGTTAACCCTTTCAAGGCCTCGTAAGCATTTGGATAACCTTCACGTCTTAATACGGTTTGAACAGCTTCAGCCACTACAGCCCAGTTTTGTTCTAAATCAGTAGCAATTTTTTGCTCATTTAGAAGTAATTTATTTAAACCCTTTAGTGTGGATTTAAAAGCGATAATGGTGTGTGCAAAAGGAATTCCAACGTTACGTAAAACAGTGCTGTCGGTTAAATCTCTTTGCAGTCTGGAAGTTGGTAATTTTGCGGCAAGATGCTCAAATAGCGCATTAGCTATCCCAAGATTTCCTTCACTATTTTCAAAATCAATAGGATTTACCTTATGCGGCATAGCTGAGCTACCAACTTCTCCTTTTTTAATTTTTTGTTTAAAATAATCCATTGAAATATAGGTCCAAAAGTCACGATTCATATCGATGATAATAGTGTTTATGCGTTTCATGGCATCAAACAGCGCAGCAGCATGGTCGTAATGCTCAATTTGTGTTGTTGGAAATGAATGGTGTAGCCCCAATTCTTTATTAACAAAGTTAGATCCGAACGATTTCCAGTTAATTTTAGGATAAGCAATGTGATGCGCATTATAGTTTCCTGTTGCACCACCAAATTTGGCAGCATTGGGAACACGCTCTAAAGCCTTAAGTTGTTCTTCTATTCGAACTTTAAAAACTTCAATCTCTTTGCCTAATCGAGTAGGTGAAGCTGGTTGTCCATGAGTTCGGGCCAATAAGGGGACGGATTTCCATTCCTCAATAAAACCGCCTAAAGTATCAACAAGAAGATTTAATTCTGGGAGATAAATATGCTTTATTGCGTCTTTAATGCTTAACGGAACCGCTGTATTGTTTATGTCTTGAGAAGTCAAACCAAAATGTATGAACTCTTTGTGTATGCCGAGGCCTAAGGCATCAAATTTTTCTTTGATGAAATATTCTACCGCTTTTACATCGTGGTTGGTCACACGCTCAATTTCTTTTATGGATTTAGCATCTTCGGGAGAGAATCTTTCATAAATAGCACGCAAATCAGCAAACAAATCAGTATCAAAATCTTTTAATTGTGGGAGAGGAATAGCACATAAAGCGATAAAGTACTCGATTTCTACAAGTACGCGGTATTTTATGAGTGCTTCTTCTGAAAAGTAAGCAGCAAGTTCATTAGTTTTGGATCGGTATCGTCCATCTATAGGAGAAATAGCGTTGAGTGGTGTGAGCGGCATAAGATGCAATTTAAAAAAGCAAAGATATCACTTTTCGTTCTAAGAATTTAATTTGTTGGATAGATGATGGGATAAATTCCTATTTTTGAGGAATGATTTCAAAATCGCCTGTTGTATTTTTTATAGGATTTGTATTTCCCGAGCCTAAATCATCTGCCGCTGGTAGCCGTATTATTCAATTGATAAACTTTTTCAAAACTCAGGGGTTTACTGTTGTGTTTGGCTCAGCTGCAAATCGCTCTGAGCAATCATTCGATCTAAAATCTATTGGAGTTGTAGAAGAGCAGCTTAACATAAACAGTAACTGTTTTGATGATTTTATATTAAAATTGAACCCAGACATAGTTGTTTTTGATCGTTTTATGACCGAGGAACAATTCGGTTGGCGCGTAGCGGATTTTTGTCCAAAGGCCATTCGTATTTTAGATACTGAAGACCTTCATTTTTTACGCAAGGCAAGAAAAGAAAACAAAAATGGATCGACTGTTTTTTCCAAAGAATACTTAAAAACGGATACCGCTAAGAGAGAATTAGCTAGTATATATCGCTCCGATCTCTCATTAATTATTTCTGAAGTAGAAATGGATATTTTAATAAAACAATTAAATATTGCCTCTTATTTATTAATTTATCTCCCTTTTCTTTTGGAGAATCATTCGATTCCAGATCAATTAAGTCTACCTAAATTCAGCAAGCGTAATGATTTCGTTTTTGTTGGAAATTTCTTGCATCCTCCAAATGCTGATGCCGTATTGTTTTTAAAAACAAAAATTTGGCCTAATATTCACAAAAAATTACCTCAAGCATCTCTCCACATTTATGGTGCCTACCCCAAACAAAAACATTTAAATCTTCAGAACAAACGGAATAATTTTTTTGTTCATGGCCATGTTGATGATATTGACTATATTCTCTCATCGTCAAAGGTTATGTTAGCACCCCTTCAATTTGGCGCTGGTCTTAAAGGTAAGGTTGTTGATGCCATACGAAATGGAACTCCTTGTGTACTGTCCTCAATTGCAGCAGAGGGTATTTTTGGAGCAGATTCACCTAACGGCTTTGTTATTGATGATGAACATCTTTTTATTGAAAAATCTATTGAACTTTATACGGACAAGACTCTTTGGGAAACCAGTCATAATAATTGCTTTGAAATACTTGAAAAACGTTTTGGTAGTGCTAAATTCTATTCTAGTTTGTCATCCAAAATACGAGATATACAAACGCATTTAGAGGAATATAGACTAAAAAACTTAACAGGAATGCTGTTGCAGCATCACGGCATGCAAAGCACGAAATATTTTTCTAAATGGATAGAAGCTAAAAATAATTAGATCAGTGCACTTAAGGCATTAGAATTCAGTTGATGTTCTGAAGTTTAACATGGTTAAGCAGCCATTGTTGACACAATTTAGTGATTTTTTAATGTGAATTTTATATAATAAATTATATTTTAATTTTTTTTAATATATTTACTAAGTTCCTAAAT
>JAQCJC010000048.1 GCA_027593245.1 Bacteroidota bacterium
GTCATGAGATGGATATATATATATTTTTCCATTGAAATAATGAGCAGAGGGATCTGCGGTGTATATATGAGTTACCAATGGGGCAGACAGTGCCTTTTTGTTTAATGCATTAAAATCTATATGGTCTATATTATCTTCAGGCATGATTGTTAATTATTTCGTCTTTGTTTTAAATCAAATTCAATTTGAGATTCCATACTTTTATTTATTTCGTAGAAAAATAAGAGGGCCACACCGATCAAAAATGGTATGGCAGGATAAACACTAACAAGAAGCTTAGTTCCCAATATAGCTTCTGAAGATTGCCCCAATTCACTGTTGGCAACATAGCCGTATGATGAAAGAATTTGAGTTACCAATGAACTTCCAATAGTAAGTCCTAGCTTTAGTCCAACCATCATGGCTGAAAATACAATAGCAGTCGCTCTTCGATTATTTTTCCATTCAGAAAAATCTGCGACGTCAGCAATCATTGCCCACAATAACGGAATGGTAATACCATAGAAAAACCCATGCAAAATTTGAGCACCAAAAATAAATGTGATTGCTGTTGGTTTAAAAAAGTAAAAAACAATGATAAAAAGGGTTGAAATGAACAAAAACCATCCAAAAACATTACGTTTTCCATACTTATCAGCTAAAGGCTTTGATAAGCCAATACCGATAATCATAAAAATAATACCACCGGCATTAAACAATCCAAATCCCGCGGAGACTGGATCGTTTCCAAAGAAATTAATACCCATATTAGATAAAAACTCTAATATTGGACTTATAAAATTAGTTAAATCAGATGCATCTATAAAGTTTTCAAAATAATACACATAGCTCCCCCCTTTCATGGCTAAAGAAATAAATGTTAAAGTTGTCAGCACCAACATTATCACCCATGGTTTATTTTTAATCAAATCCAATAAATCATCCTTCACTGTAGATTGTTGTTCATCGGTAGGAACGACACGCTCTTTTGTCGTGAAAAAAGTAATTAATAACATAATGGTACCAATAACTGCGAGCCAAGTCATTACAATTTCTATCCCAACAGCTTTATCGCCTTCACCAGCATAAATTATAATTGGTAGCATGAAAACTTGCACAAAAAATTGAGCAAACATCACCGCCACAAATCGATAAGAAGAAATACTATTACGTTCTTTCATATTTCCAGTGATTACTCCGCTCAATGCAGAATATGGAAGGTTACTCGAAGCATATAATAATAATAACAAGGTGTATGTAATTACAGCATAAATTAACTTCCCTTGATAGCTGAAGTCTGGTGTACTAAATGCTAAAACTGAGATGATTCCAAGCGGAACGGCAGTCCATAATATCCAAGGCCGAAATTTGCCCCATTTGGATTTGGTACGATCTGCAATAGCACCAACAATTGGATTAAATCCAAAAGCGGCCACAGTTCCCACAACAAACATTAAAGCAGTCGCATCGTTTGCTTCAAGTCCATAGATATCTGTGTAAAAGTATGCTAAATAAGTCATCAGGGTTTGAAAGACCAAGTTAGCCGCCAAATCACCTAAACTGTAACCAATCTTTTCGGTTATTGACAATTTTTCTGAAATAGATTTCATGTAAATATTTTTAGTTTTGTTGATTTATATTAACCTCTAGGACACTTTTATAGGCTGGTTTTGGATTATAATTTCTATCAAATAACAATGGGTAATTGGTACGCCCTTTAATGGGCCAATCGTTGAGCCAAGAGTGTTTGTCCATTACCCCCCAAAAGGTAACTCTATTAATTTTATCACTGTGTTTGACAAAAACATTAAAAATTTCCTGATAACGCTTTGCTAATTTTTCTTGAATATCATCTGGCAATCCATTAGGGTAGGGATTCATTTTTGGATCGCCTTCAAACTGTGAGAAATTTTGAGTTACCTCGGCGCCAACCATTTCCCAAGGACTGGGAAGTACAGAGATGTCAAGTTCTGTAAAAGAGACATAAACACCTGCAGCATGTATATCCAAAATAATTTGCTCTATATCTTCAATACTTGGAGATTTTAAATCCCAATGGGCTTGTACCCCAACTCCATTAATCTTTGTACCATTAGCTTTAAATTTTTTAACCATTTCAAGAACGGCAGCTCTCTTTTTTGGTTTGTAAAGATTGTAATCATTGTAGATTAAATCTACATCAGGGTCTACCTGCTGCGTCTTTCTAAAAACCTCCTCAATGTAATTTTTGCCCATATTTTTATAAAAAACAGACGCTCTCAAACTTCCATCCTCTTCAAAAGCTTCATTGACTACATCCCAAGCATCAATTTTACCTTTGTAGCGAGACACTAATGTATTGATATGGTTGTCCACATGTGCTCTGGTCACAGCACTGTTCTCAAGATTTTGCATGAAATCTGCAAGCTGAGCATGCCAAACCAAAGCGTGTCCCACAATGTACATGTTATTTTTGAGACCCATTTCAACATATTTATCTGCTGCTTTAAAATTAAACTTGTTCGGACTGGGTTGAATAAACATCCATTTTAAAGAGTTCTCTGGTGTAATTGTATTGTATTCACTATTTACAATTTTAGCGGATTTTGGATCTAAACCTAAAATAGTGTTTTCGTTAATGGCCGCTCCTAAATAAAATAAATCTTTAAAATGTGTGCCTAATGACAACTTACTGGAGGGTTCAGAAACAAGTTTACTGGCACAACTGATAAAACAAATAAGACCACAAATAAGTGTTAGAAATATTGGTTTTTTTAATTTTTTCATCTTTTTCATTTTTAAATATAGTTACTGTCAATGCTTCAAAAATTTAAGGGTTTGGAAACTATTGGTATATGAATTTCTAATTTTTACCAAATAAATCCCTTTGCTCAGACTTGAAACGTCCAAGGTTAAGGTTTTATTTAGTGTGTTTTCTTGATTGGAGAGTTGGTAATATTTCCCTAAAAGGTCCATAACCTCAATCTGATCATTAGCAGTGTATTTTGAAATTGTTATTTGGTTTCTAGCGGGGTTGGGGTAAAGAAAGATCTGGCCATTCCGAGTTTCATTATCCCAAACTCCGGCGGTTGTGTTTATAAACTCATAGGCACCAATATCAACAACATCATCGTTGTCAATATTAGAAAAATCGACCTCAGCAGATCCTTGAGGAACCAAAGTAAAATCATCTATGTAAAAATCGCTAACAACTCCATCTCCAACATTCGGTCCTTTGACATACGCAAACATAGGGTCACTTGATGGATATGTGAAATCCCCGGTCAAAAGCGTCCAGTCTTGGTCATTTACAGCAGTACTGGATGTTACAGATGTATAAATGTTCAATGTAGTATTTTTAATGGATATTTGTGCATTTCCAGCACCGCCGCTGGCTAATTTCACCCAAACATAAAACGTATAGGTTTGCCCAACATCCAAAAGATTATCCAATACCAATTTAGGACTGTGCCAGTTGGCGGTTCGATTGCTAACTAAAAGGCAGTAATCTCCGGATTTTGAGGTAGCTATAGTAGAGGTCAAAGAAGGAGATCCAAATTGAGACCAACCGCCTGTCGAGTTTTCGAAACTTGAGAAGGATATTGCATTGGGAAGTGTTGGTCTTGGGTTCCCCAAAAAATCATCTAAAGGCGAGTAGGCTGAATCTCCAGCATTGATGGCTGGAGAATTTTCTGTGAGCTCAAAATTGGTTTGGTTTATATCAATAGCACCGTTGACAGAACTAGGAACTTCAGTAAATATGGGGTCTATATCAATCAAATTACAACAGGATATAAAATTGTAAGGAACGCCACTATCATCGGATGGTAATTTTCCGTTTAAAAAAATATTATTTAAAACAAGTTTGGAGCCTGAAATATTAGGAAGTTCTATGGCTGAAAATAAATTATCTCGAGTTACTACAATATTGTTAGCAACAGTCACATTTTGAACTTTATTGGCTTTTACACCACCTACTTTTTGACCTCTGTGAGCTGGGTTTCCATTAGCCACAGAAATATCTTGAATGATCTCATGTACTCCATTGTAATAGAAGGTATTGTTCTGAATAATGGCAGAAGCGCCTAAAGAATTGTCAAAATTGATTCCATTTTTACCATTATTTACACAAACATTGTTTTCAAATAAAAAAGTTCCATAATAATTATCATCACTGCGAGTTACGTATAATCCTTGGCCATCTAAAATGTTATTATAAGTTGCTGTCCCATAATTTGGATTGGTGTTCCCTGAATTATCAGGCAATTGGGTGACATAAAAAGGAATGCGATTCCAGTTGTTATAAACTAAATTACCACGCATGACCATTTTTACATCCGTTCCATTGTCAGCTTCGGACGAAGCAATGGTTTCAGCAAAGACAACCGCAGATGAAGCCGAAGAGGTCCACCAAGTGGTATTGTAAACCTCGTTGTATTCAATAGTAATATGATCGGAGTCATTGAAGCGAATCCCAGAGCCCGCTGTGTCATGAACAATATTGTTGCGAATAATAATGTGATGGTGCGCGCCATAACCACCCCAAATCCCCTTTCCAGAAAAATAAGTATGGTTATAATTGATATCATCATCAGGATCAGAAGCCGCTAAAACCTTATATTCTCTGTTTGCGTATGCTTCGGCATAAGTAATGGAGGCAGCAGGTCCGACCACTTCAAAACCTTCAACAATGATATAGTTCATATCATTTGAAATAACAATTCCACCACTGCCATCAAATTGGATTATTGGGGTATGGCCAGGATAATTTTTTAAAGTGATATAAGCCTCCGCTGTTCCAGACTTATTGATCGTCACAACATGTGGATTGTTCATGTTGATGTAGTTAGAAACATCAACAGTACCATAATTCTGGTTTCTGTAAGTGCCTTCCATAACATATACTGTTCCACCAGCTTCAACTTCTGATATCGCTCTGTTTATAGTTTGGAAAGGAGACGTTTCTAAACCATTATTTCCATCAGAGCCTAATTCATTTGAAACATAATAGTCCTGAGCATGTAAAAACGTGGATGAAAAGATCACAATCAAATAGATGTGATTAAAAAAATTACTTTGTTGTTTTTTACTACTGCTAATTAATGCCATATTTTTTCATTCATTTTAATATTTTAAATGTAGTTAGGTAGATTGAAATAAATTAAAACATTTGGGTATAACAATGTAATATTTGAGGATAAACATATACTGTTATAAACTAAAGTTTAGAGAATTAAAATGTTCTGACTCATTTATTATTTATTGGATCTCTGTTGACAAAATCCCTCATAACTTTAAGTTTTTCGCTGTATTTCTTAACCAATTCGGCATTTTCTGCTTGTTTTGCTATATCAACATTTTGTTTTAAATCTTTGTTTAAGTCATACAACATGTTTCCTAAATACGTCTCGCCTCTGAAGAATTCTGTATAGGAATAATTGGCATCAACTACAGCCTCCCCTTCTTTGTATCGGGTATAAATCTCATCTTTTAGTTGAATAGATGGGTTTTTCATAACAGAGGTTAAACTTTCACCATGAATATAACTAGGAGGTTCAATTCCTGTCAATTCACAAAGCGTTGGATAGACATCTACAAGTTCTGTAAATGAGGTTGTAATTTGACCCTTGGCATAACCCGGAGAAGAAATAATAAATGGTATTTTTATGGCTTCATAAAAAGTACTGTGTTTGCACCAGAATCCATGTTCACCTAGAAAAAACCCATGGTCACTCCATAAAATAATGGTTGTATTTTCTCTGAGTCCTAAATCATCTAATCCTTGGATTAAATCACCAATTAGAACATCCATATAGCTTACGCTTGCATAATACCCATGAACTAAATTTCTTGACATTTCGTCACTCAATAAGCCCTCACTAGGAATGTCTAAATACATATTTCTTAGCTCAGCAGAGTCGTGCTGGGCATGCATCGCTATAAAAGGGGAGTTTTCGGGTTGGTAAGCATTATCCGCAAGTTCTACTGAACTATGATCATACATATCCCAATACTTTTTGGGCTGAATAAACGGCAAATGAGGCGAAACATAACCAACAGCCATAAAAAAAGGTTTTTCTGCCGATTTTAGTTCCTCCATTTTTTTAATTGCTCTTTTTGTGACTTTGCCATCGTTATAGGCATAATCATCAACTTCAGGAGATTCAAATGCAGGCCCCTTAGGACCATGTGATCCCTTTTCACCATTACGTTTGCGCTCTTGAGCCACAGGGTCTTGATAATCAGCCTGGTCAGCTCCTCCATCATTTTCAGACCAATATTCTTTTGTATCATCTGGAAAATGATAAATTTTTCCATAGGAAACAGTTTCATAACCATTCTCCATGAAGAGTTGATTTAGAGTTATGGCCTCTGGTGTATCAACTGAGGCACGAGAGGTGTAATCATTAAAACGATCTTGACTTGGCCTTATTCCTGTCATAATACTCGCGCGACTAGCCCCACAAACAGCGATATTGGTAAAAGCATTATTAAATTGAAGTCCTTCAGAAGATAGTTTATCAATGTTTGGGGTAATCATCTTGGATTCCCCATAAGAGTTAATTTTAGGTCTAAAATCATCAATTGAGATAAATAGAATATTATGCTTCTTAGTGCCCGTTTGACTGATCAAACACTGGGGCATTATAGTGGCACAAAAAAGAAAAATCGTAAGTTGTTTCATTGAAATCATTGTTTTAAAATTTAATTAGTTGATATGCTTGAAGCTTTATAGCCAATTCGGATAGCTCTAGCTCTTATTTTTTCATTGGGTTCAGTTTGAATAGGTGTTGTATACAACTTCCAATAATTTGTTCCAACATCATCTCCCATCTGATAGCCTATTGATGCTCCTTTTGTTTCACAGCTAAGCGAAATATATTCTGAATTAATTTGAATATTAACTTTAGCAGTACTAGGCTGTTTCATATTGGGCCAAAAGGATTTAATTAATTCACTTTCAGGAACAAAGCCTTTATCATCAATAGCTTCTTGCCATTGACCAAGTTGTGTTCTTAATTCTTGTAGTTTGAACTCATATTTTGGGTTGTCAGCCAAATTATACACTTCATATGGATCATTCTCAAGATCATATAACTCTTCATTTGGCTTGGATTTCATGAAAATATAAGCAGCATTTCCTTCAAGCCTATTCAAGGAATCAAGTTCAATTAGGTGTTTATTCATAGGAATTTGCTCTCTATATTTGTTTCTGTATATCAATGGGAGTTCAGGCATAAAATTTTTGATGTAAACATAGCGGCCATCCAAAACCGAACGTTGCATATCAGTACATTCATCAAAGCGATCTGCGGAGCCGTAAATATATTGTCTAGGCGATTGTTCAAAATCTCCTGCAAAGGCTTTCCCGTCCATATAATCAGGGGGGTTAATCCCTATTAAAGACATTACTGTTGGTCCTAAATCCATCAAAGAAACCAATCGGTTTTCAGTTTCACCAGCACGATAGCCATCGGGGTAGCGAACAATCAAAGGTACGTGGAGACCGCTATCTCCGACTGCTCTTTTTTGACGTAAAAGATTTCCACCATGATCACTCCAAAAGAAGATTATAGAATTATTCAAAACACCATCGGCTTTTAGCTGCTCCAACAATTCACCAACCTCTTTGTCTAGAGCTTCAATATTTGAATATTTACGAGCAATATCACTTCTAACAATTGGAATGTCTGGATAGTAGTCGGGAACTGGAACTTTTTCTGGGTCAACTGTTATTGGCTTATCCTTTCGCAACCAAATCCGTGACTCATGAGTAGTGTAATAATTTTTAACATAGAAAAAAGGGGCGCCATCTGGTGCATTTTTGTAAGACCCTCCTCCATACACATCGTCCCATGCTGTGAATGGGGCATTGAATTGGTAATCGCATTTATCATCATTAACACAATAGTACCCCTGTTCTCGAAGATACTCTGTAAATGGTTTGACATAACTTGGTGTAACCACTTCGTAATCTGGAATATTTTCACCTGATTTATCAACCACACCCTTGTTTTGTCTAAATTTCACATCTTCTGGCCACTTAAAATTGTTATGGTCTCCCGTACGCATGTTGTGCGCACCTAATCGCGCAGGATACATGCTGGTAATAATTGAAAAGCGACTTGGAGCACAAACCCCAACTGTAGCATAAGCATTGGTGTATTTGATGCCTTCATTGGCCAGGCGATCTATGTTAGGGGTTTGAATAGATTTATTTCCATAACTACTTAACACGGGCCCCATATCCTCAACGCTTATCCAAATAACATTCAGAGGTTTTTTTGAACTGTTTTGACCAGCAACACTAAAAACAAAACAGAATGCAAAAAGTAAATAATTAATTTTATTTAAAAGTCTCATAATCAATACTTTAGTAGTGTAAAGGAGTGTAATCACTTTCATCTAATTTACCTGCCAAATCTTCATTAACGCTATTCCATTTAGAATTGCGATCTAATGGGTGTAGTGTTGGTTTAATTAAAGGCATTTTAGAGTTAATTAAAAAATCATTTTGTGTTACCATCCAATCTTCTAATGCTAATGAAAGACGCTCTTTTTGGTCTGACAATTTAGGGTTATCAATTAAATTTTGTTTTTGATATGGATCAACATTTAAATCATATAGTTCCTCAAAAGGCACATTTGGAAAAGACGCTGCTCCTATTCGAATAAATTCATTGACAATAGGATTTGAACCATAGTTAGAGTGCACAACTTCAATAGAATTATAGTTTCTAATGAATTTATAACGCTCATCCCTGACAGCTCGTGTTGGAAATACTTTACATTGTTGAATATTTTGTTTAGTCGCAAGAGAAAAAATGTATTTATGTATAGGTTTTTGATTTCCTTTTAGTACAGTCTGAAAGCTCTTTCCGTCAATTTCACTTGGTATCTCAGCACCAATAATATCAAGAAAAGTTGGTAATACGTCGACAAAACTGAGTAAGCTATGCGAAACAGAATTAGGCTCAACACGGCCAGGCCAGCGCACTATAAAGGGTACTTTTAATCCCTGTTCTGCTACACCCCATTTGCCAGAAATTCCGTGATCGGATGCATAAATGAAAATTGAATTTTCGACAAACCCATTAGTTTCAACCATTTCTAAAACACGTTCTAGCTGCTTATTGTCATCAAATATATTCTGATAATATCCTGTTTTGAAATTTCTAAAATTGCCTTTATCATATGGAAGTCGAAAAATATCCTCATTGGTGTATTGAGATGTTTTTGGATAAGGCCCATGAGGAAAGTCTGAAGTGACAAAAACACAGAACGGTTTTTTGACATTCTCTAAATAATTTTCAAGTTTATCAAGTGGTAAATAACGATGATCTACCGATTTAAAATATTTAGACCACTGAAAAACTGAATTTGGTTTTACATGCCCTTTTCCAGCTAAAACAACATCATAGCCTTCGGCTTCCAAATAATCTATAACTGTTTTGAGCTTTGGTTTAACTGGAAGATGATTGGCCATACATCCATTTTTGATCGGATACATTCCAGAAAAAATCTGAGAACGACTTGGTGCACAAATGGCTTGCGCTGTGTAAAAGTTTGTAAAACGCATCCCCTCTTGAGCTAGAGCATCTACTGCTGGGGTATGAACTTTTGGATTACCATAGATACCATAGTCTAATAGATCCTGATCATCTGCTAAATAAAAAATGAAGTTTGGGGTTGTTGAGCTATCTTGGGCTTGTAGGTTAAAAAAAGAAAATAATGTAATAAGATAAAAACAGTAATAATATTGATTAATTTTCATTAGTTTTCGATTAAAAATTTAGCGGTTTGTTGTTCATCCTCAGTAATTGATTTTACTATATACATCCCATCAGCAAATGATTTTACGCCTATTGAAACACTTTGTGTAGTTTGATATTTTTTATTAAAAACCTGAGTACCGTTTAATTGATAGATTATAATTTCACGATTTTGACTCGATGGAAATTTCAATTCCAACAGAGCATTTGTAGGATTTGGAAATACCATAATTTTAGGTTCATTTAGACTATTATATCCGATTTGAGAGCTTAATGAACTGTCGATTGTAAACACATAACTATGCATCGACATGGCTGAAAGATTCGAGCCGATGTAGTTACCACTCAAATCGTAGTTTTCATTTGTTATCAATCTAAAATTATCGTTTTCAGCGTCTGAGGTTATATAATGTTCTATTGAAGCTGTTCCTTGAGGGATTTCGATTTCAAAACTACCAATATCATTATCTGAATACAATTGCAGAATAATTTTAGTTTCGTCTGGAGATTTAAAAGCAACTGCTTTTAGTCCTGAGTCAAAATTATTAAGATGAATTCTTTGAAAACCAGTTTTAACTAAATTTGCAAAATGTTTTAAAACAAAATAGCGTTTAGGCAAAATAATATCCATATTAGAATCCCATAAAACCAAAGCAGATGAGCCGTAATTTTGGCCAGTATTGACTTCTGATTGATACATATGCTGTTCGTAAAATAAATGAAACATGTAGGCAGTAAGGCCTCCAAAATTAAAGCCATCCATAATGCGATCAATATGATAACTAGCGTCTTCCATATCCATGTTTGGACTGTGTAAATTACCAGCTTCTGTTACCCAAACAGGCTTACCAAGAGCCGCTATAGATAGAGAGGACCAATTTGATGGTGTTATAGGGTTTTGATAGGTGTGTGTAGCAACTACATCCGTTGCATCAACTACACTTGAATTTTCAAACATAGTATTGATGTAATTAGTTGTAGACTTTGTTGCATTGTCTGAAGTGACTCTAAACGTTTCTGGGGAAATGATTTGAACATCATTCAAATTTTCTAAATCTAATCGGTTGTCTAGATTTGAAATTATTGAGGATAATTCTGAGGGCGTTGTATTCATAGACTCATAAGTTACCTCGTAATCAGGTTCATTTGAAGGAGAAATTGCAGTAATATTAATTCCGTAGCGCGATTGCATTCCATTGATAAAAGCGATCAAAAACTCGCTATATTCATTCTCTCCATCCGCAATTAGAGTACCACCATTATTGTGCGCTCCATTGGTTTTTAGCCACGCTGGCGCACTATTACAATTGCCTATAATATGGTCAAATCCATAAGTGCTCAAATTAAAAGCATTATTGAGTGCTTCTGCTACATAACGAGATTTCCATATGTTAGGATCACTATCATAGCGAGTCCAGTCCAATCCAGCAGTATTTAGATAAAATGGGTTATTGTTATCGTTAGGATCTTCCAAGTCATGGTATACAAAAAAACGAATCATATTAGGCTCCAAGTCTTGAAAAGCATGTATTTCAATCTGTTCACGCATGCTGTCTTCCAAAGCGTATAGATGCTCCGTTCTTCGCTTTATACCGGCACCAAATCCATCTACAGATTGATAAGTCAAAGCGGGGTTAAATGAGATCGTATTTCCTGCGACTACCTCAACTTCATCTAAGTAATAAGTAACTCCTGCATCCATATACCAAAAACTTAATTTATTTAAATCTGCATTTTCTGCCACTGTAAAACTGTGGCTGTATTGTTGCCAGTCTTGAGAAATTGTTTTGTTGTTTCCTTGATAGCTTTCAGGAACATCTGAGGCTTGAAACACAACCTTCATGGTCGCAGAGCTTGACCCAGTAATTTTTGCCCAAAATCGGACGGTATAGTTTTGTCCCGCTTCCACTTGAAATGAATAATCACTTTGAGTTTTAACATGCCAACCACTAGACCCTAATGAAATAATTTGACTTTTTTGTGCCTTCGTACTTCCAGCGATTAAATTTTCGGTTTCAATGGAGTAGTTTACCAGACCGCCATTGGTTTGTAAATTGGACCAAAAACTAAAAGTATTTGTTTGCGCGTCAATGCTTTCAAAAGCACCATTGGCAAGAGGTAATTGATTTTGGGCATTCAAATTGAATGCCCAAAATATATAAATGAAAAAAGAAAACTTATTCAATGCTAAAATGCTTAAAAGACTTAGTTAATTAATTCATTTGTATTGATTTCTGTTAAAGGCAAAGGTAAATACATCGCTTGGCTCGGGTCAGTACTTAAAGTCAAATCTAAGCTGTTAAAGTTTAAGTTTGGGTTTGTATTATGTGGAGTGATTATATTATTTAAAAAATAATCGAATCCTCTTCGACGGTTGTTGTGCGCGTCTTCACCTTCACCAATAAGCTCATATCTGTATTCTTTCATTATTTGATCTCTAAAATCAGATTGACTAGCGCCAGAATAAGCCGTGTTATTGACTCCTGCTCTATCTAAAACCTCTGTCACGTAAGCTAGTTGTTCTCCGTTTTGAAGTTCATTAGAAATTTCCGAAAGCATCAATAATAATTCCGCATATCTGTATATTACAATATTTTTATCATCATACTGATTACTGTGGGTCACATCTTTAACAGCATACTTGAAAAGAAATGGATGTGAGTTTGTAAAATTCGCCCTAGAACTAGAAGGGTAAACTTTTGCAAGTGAACCAAAAAAATTATTATTTGGATTATTGTTAGTATATTCACTAATGTAAGTTCCTGCAAGTCTTGAATCACCTGGATAGGTTGCTGCATGATCGTCATAGATATCTGCGTTAACGGTAAACCAGCCAAAGCTTTGAGCTGCTTTATAATTATTTGGTGTGTAATTTCTACCCATTTGAGAGTTTGAAGCCACCTGACTAATTTGTAGTTCAAATATCGATTCAGAACTGTTTTCAGTTTCTAATGTAAACAAGGAAGCGTAATCAGAAACTAAACTATATTGACCATATACCTGTATCGCATGGTCATATGCCTTCTGCCAAAAATTCGAATCTGAAGACATGCTTTCTGGTACAAGCTCAGGGTTTGTTGCAAGAGTCATATACACTTTAGCAAGCAGCATATGAGCAGCATGGTCTTGAACATATGCAGATCCTGTTGCACCGTTCATGTTATTGGCTGCGAATTCAGCATCCATTATTATTTGAGCATAAACTTCTTTTGCCGTTGAAAGTCCAATCATAAAATTATCAGATGAAGGAAGCTCTGTCCAAAGTGGAACATCTCCGAACAATCGAACTAATGAAAAATAGGACCATGCACGAATAAAATGAGCTTGAGCGGATACATCATTAAAAAGCAATTCGTCGACAGAAGCAACTGAAGCGTCATATGTTGGAACATTAGCAATTGCAGCATTAGCTCTAGAGATCACTGTGTATAAACCCGCCCACATAGCGGCAACATCAGCTTCATTTTGTCTTGGCTTTAAAGAAAACAAATTTTTGTTGTTGGGGTTATTTATATTACCACCTTGTTTTCTAGTATTAAAAAAACCTGAATATCCATTGATAACAAAAAGCCGTCTTTCTTGAGCATTGTAAGTCGTTAATGCGGCATAGATTCCATCAAGTGTAGATACAACAATCTCAGGATCGCTATACACACTTGTGTCTAAAAACGGAGGGTCTTCATCTAAATCACAAGACGAAAAAACAGCTAGGGCAAATAAAAATAATATCTTTAAATCTTTCATCATTTTATTTTTTAAAAGTTAATATTTACGCCAAAAGAAATATTTTTGGCATCTGGTGAACCATTCCAATCGACTCCGTTTCTGAGGCCATCGTATGAAAAACTGGAAATTTCAGGGTTATATCCACTATAGTTGGTCCAAACATGTAAATTTTGAGCTGTAACAAAAATGTTAAAGCGTTCGAATAATTTGCTGTTTTCAACTGGCAAATCATATCCAATAGTAATATTATTAAGTCTTAAAAAACTACCATCTTCAATAATTCGGTCCGTTATTGCCGTATCACCCACAGTATCATAACCAATTCTAGGATGCGTATTTGAAGGTGCATCAGCACGCCATGCGTTATAATAGGCGTCGCTCGTTATGTTTTGGAACTGTCCTCCGGCATTTCCAATGGTTAGTAAGTTTCCATTGGCAATATCATTGCCATGAACTCCATTAAAAAGCATACTAGCATTGAACCTTTTGTATCTAAAGTTTAAATTGAAACCATAAACAAAATCCGGATTAGGATTTCCGATAAATGTTCTGTCTAAATCATCAATCGCGCCATCTTGGTTTTGGTCTACAATCCTTACATCTCCAGGGACAGCATCACTTGGGATATCAGTGTCATCAGTTTGATAAATTCCATCCGTTTCAAATCCATAAAACAAACTTGACTCCTCTCCTTCTACAAACACATTTGCTGGAGATTGGAAAATTTGTCCACGGCTAATATTATTACCATAAAAAAATGATCGCTGCTCAGCTACACCATCGATATAAAAATCATCGACAGGAACTCCTAAAGATTCAATTTTTGTTCTATTGAATGCTATATTACCACCAACTGAAAATTGTAAGTCATCATTATCAATAATATCAAAATTCAATCCGAGTTCAACCCCTTTATTGGAAATATCCCCTTTGTTGATTAGAAGGTTGCTATAGCCAGACGAGGTTGGAATGGGAATACTTTGCAAAAGATCTTTTGTTGTTTTGTCATAAACATCAATTGTTCCAGAAATTCGTTCGCTTAAAAGGGCGAAATCTAATCCAAAATTAAGTTGCTCTGTGGTTTCCCATTTTAAATCTGGATTGGCTATGTTGTTGAGTAAAACAGGAATACTTATACCATTTGAAGGTGTGCCGTATTGAACATCTGAACTAATGCCGTAGTTTGAAATTGTCCCGTAAGGACGAATTCCATGATTACCAATTTGCCCCCAACCCGCTCTAAGTTTTAAGTTGTCAAAAAAATCAATATTACTCATAAAGCTTTCGTTACTCAAATTCCAAGCGAATGCAAATGACGGGAAGAAACTATAACGGTTATCTCTAGAAAATTTTGACACACCGTCACGTCTAAAAGAAGCTGTAAACACATAGCGATTTGCATATGAGTAATTAAATCTACCTAAAAATGAAAATACCTGTTGTTTGGAATCAAGATAGGTCAACGGAGTAGTTATCACTGAACCTATATAAGGTTGCTCTGTCGATAAAGCTGTAGTAAAAAAGTCCTCTACAGCATAAACACTGTTTTGGATATCTCTCACATCGTAAGTTATACCTATGGTCGCATTAATTCTATGTTTACGATTGAAACTTCTATTATATCTGAGCAAGTTATTTACTTGAAAAGTCTTAGCGTCTAAGCCGGAAAGTTGAAGTGCACCATTAGCGTTATTACCCTGGAAAGTTGTTTTACCATAAAAACGTCTTCTATCTTTTGTTCTGACATTTCCTCCTGTCATAAATTGATAGCTCAACCCCTTAACTGGAAGTTTATATGTTAATGCAATTGAACCAATAAATCGTTTTTCACTAGAAATATCAGAAAAATCGTTAATCCATGAAAAAGGATTTGATGTTCCTAAATCTTCAACAAAATCATCTACACCAGATGAAATTAAAGGCCTAAAAACAATAGCACTTTGTACAAAACTCTGGTTTGAGCTTCCAATTAAATCTCCTGATTCAGCAAAATCTGTTTCAGTGAAAAATGCAGTTGCTATAGCTTGTAATTTTAAATTTTTATTTAAATCTTGATTTAAGTTAATTCTTAAATCCCCAGATTTTACACTTGAATTAGCAACAATACCGCGCTCATCTGCAATACCACCAGATATATAATAATTTCCATTATCACTACCACCAGAAGCAGATACACCAAAACGATGACTTGTAGATTCTTGGTAAACCACATCTTGCCAGTCATATGAATCTAAGGGTGTATCACCAATTGTTTCCGTATTTGTTAGCGTAGGGTTGTTGTTAGTGCCGGCGCCTGATGTTGTATATTGAATTGGGTATATTTGACCACCGTCAATAAAAAAGGGAACCCTGTCTTCAGATTCAGGATTGCTCGCGCTGTTGGGATTATTAATTCCCCATGACTCATTTTGGTATTGCGCATAACCCAAACCATCCAGCATATCGTATTTTTTTCTAATGCTACGTACAGAGGTATTATAAAAAGTGTTAATTTTCACATTACCCTTTTCGCCTTTTTTAGTCGTAATTAATACTACACCATTAGCTCCTCTTGAGCCGTAAATCGCTGTGGCTGAAGCATCTTTTAAAATTTCAATACTTTCAATATCCCTTGGATTGATTCCCGTTAATCCATTTTGAGCCTCTTGTCCGGAATTTCCAACACCGCCTGCAGGTAAAACATCTTCCCCAGCAGAAGCTATAATGATTCCATCTACTACATACAAAGGTTCATTATTACCTCTTAAACTATTGGAACCTCTAATTCTAACGCTTACACCTGAGCCCAGCGCACTGGAATTTTGAGATACCTGAACACCAGCAGCTCTACCCTGTAAAAGCTGATCGATTCCAGTAGTTTGATTCGCAATGTTTTCATTAACTTTGACAGAACTGATAGAACCCGTTACATCTTTTTTCAAAACCGTACCATAGCCTACTACAACAACTTCATCTAATTCTGCAGTGTCAATTTCCATGGACAGACGCACCGTCGTCAAATCAGTAACATCCAACTCAATCGTTTGAAATCCAACATATGAAAAAACAAGCACTTGTTTTTTTGTAGCTTGGATAGCGATTGAAAATTCACCATCAAAATTGGTTACAGCGCCTAAGTTATCTGTCCCTCTGACCTGAATTGTAACACCAGGAAGGGGTAATCCCTGGTCGTCATTGACTACCCCTGTAACTGTTTTAGATTGCGCAAATATTGCCAGAGGCAGCAATAAGATTGCGATTAAAATTTTGAGTTTATTTTTCATTTGTTTTAAAATTGGTTGGTAATTAATTTTAGCTATATTTAATGTAAGTATAGAAGTAACCTAAAACAAATATATTTGAATCATTAGCATGACTATGGAACATTTGAAGAAATTTATATAATTTATGAAGCAAAAAAAAAAATCTTCTCGCAATATATTCAATATATTGCAAATTAATTGATCTTTACCCACCCCAATCTTTCATTACTTTTTCTGCGAAATTAAAATCTATGCGCGCAGGTATTATTTTAAACTTTTTTGTTTTTTTTATTTTCAATCCAAGTCCAGTTATAGCTCAGCAAGACTATAACAGTGTGAATTTTGAATCACTTGCAGAAGATATTGGAACGAGGGCTGTTTCTTGTATTATAAAAGACCACAAAGGTATAGTTTGGATTGGAACTCAAGGGAATGG
>JAQCJC010000133.1 GCA_027593245.1 Bacteroidota bacterium
TTATGATTCAACATAATAATTCATATTTTTTAATATTTTTTTTACGATTAATATAATAATTATTCATTTTTCACTATTGATGTTGTAACCGATAATGAAAAATGGCTAATTTTTTGATTAATCGAACTATACTTTCCCCCTGTTCAATATAAATACTGTTGATCAATCGATTGCATTTATTATTTGTGCTCCTAAAATAAAATATCTGCCTAACAAAAAAACGCTAAAATTACTTTTATGAATAAAAGACTAAACGATAAATATTTTTTTATTAACATTTTATGTTTATTCATAATAGGCTCGTGCATGAATCCTATTCAGCAAGGAATTTCATTAACCGTTGCTACTTCATCTGGGGTAACAGAAGGCATAATAAATAGAAATGTTATTAGTTGGGATGATATTCCGTATGCGCTTCCTCCTATGGGAGATCTCCGATGGAAAGCTCCCAGTCCACTGGTGTCACCTGAATCCCAGATTAAACCTCAAGAGGGTAATGGATGTTTGCAGGAGGCAAGTATTTATGCAGGGCTTCAAGGTAAAGGAATAGTTGGGCAAGAGGATTGTTTGTACCTAGATATAAAGGCACCTCTAACTAAAGATTACTCAAATCGAAGCCTCCCAGTCATGTTTTGGATACATGGTGGCGGAAATACATCTGGAGTTAAGGATTACTATGATTTTTCAGAATTAATTCGCGAGCATCAGGTACTTGTAGTCACAATTAATTATCGCTTAGGTCCAATGGGTTGGTTTACTCACCCTGCAATACAAGGACTTCAAAGTGGAATTGATAAAACTTCTAATTTTGGAACCCTTGATATCATAGAGGCACTAGAATGGGTAAAAACTAATATCCAAAGTTTTGGAGGAGATCCTAAAAATATTACAATTTTTGGAGAGTCTGCTGGAGGAAATAATGTATTGTCTCTTCTGGCTTCACCTATGGGAGATAATCTTTTTCATAAAGCTATTTCTCAATCAGGCTATACAACTAGTTTTACAAAAGAAGAAGCAATTGGAGTAAATCAAAAAGGAATTATTGTAAATCAATTGGGATCTGATCCGGTCCTATCAAAGCATGACTTGTCAGGATACGGCAGTATCAAAAACTTATTCAACTCAAATCCTCTGAAATACGGGGAGGAATATCAGCGCTATTTGAGGTCTCTCGATGGAAAAGCTCTTTTAGAGACTTATAAAAAAATTTCTCAAGACACCTATGACCGACTGCCGCTTCTTACCAGAGACGGAATAGTTGCTCATATCAATGGAGTAAGCGCAGGACTGGCTGCTTCTCAAAAGAAAAATAGCATTCCAGTTATTGCAGGATCAAACAAGGATGAATTATCGCTTTGGCTTGGATCTAATAGATACTTTGTCAATGCATCATATCCATTCACAAAACTTGTGCCTGTTCCAAAAATTGAATTTAAAAAAGAGGGTTTATATAAATTATGGGTTAAAACTCGCTCGCAGGGATGGAAGCTAAGAGGTGTAGATGAACCCTTAATGGAGCTTGAAAAAGCTGGTTTTGATTCATTATATGCATACAGATTTGATTGGGATGATCAAGCATCTTCGTACTTTGCAGATTTTCCTAATTTAATTGGAGCAGCTCATGGCTTTGAGATTTCTTTTATTACTGGAGATTATAAGTTTGGACCAATTGGTCGTTATGTTTATCCAAAAGGAGAGTTAAGGAATCAAATGCAGGAAACAATGATGAATGCATGGGCCTCATTTGCAAAAACGGGTATTCCAAACACTGGCAAAGATGCGCAATGGAAAAAATTTAATTCAAAAGACAGAGTATTCATGAAACTTGATTCTGATGAGTATTTATCTTTAGATAAGGAAATGCTCTCTATGGAATTTATCTTGGAAAATCTCAGATTATCGCCTGAGGGAACACTTTTAGAAAAATGTTTGCTAGCAGAAGAAACTTTTTTTAATATTGGGGATCCTCTTGATGAAGAGTTTAATAAATGGAATGAAGGTGCTTGCAAACAATTTGATATGAATTTTGAGAGAAAAAAAATACAAACTGATTTAATTGAAGAATACGGTTCAGCAACAGTTTATTAATGAACTCAATTGCAAAGTTATTTTTTTTGCCAGGCCTTGTGGTAATTTTTATATCAAGCTGCGGATCTGATGTAGACCCTGGAATAATAGAGGGACCCCCTCGTTCTAGCGCAGCAATATATCAACAAGATTTAAAATTTTTTCAGACTAAGGAAAGTTTATTGGGAGTTGATTTAAGTGATACATCCCAAATTCTTTTTGGGGATTTGCATGTTCATACGACCTATTCTATAGATGCATTTACTCTAGAGTTACCCATGATGGGTCTTCAGGGCGCGCATGACAGCTCTATGGCCTGTGATTTTGCTAGATATTGCGCAAATCTAGATTTCTTTAGTTTTAATGATCATGCTGAGGGCCTTACTCCAGATCATTGGAGGGAACAGAAAAAAATTATTCAACAATGCAATATTTCAAATGAAAACAATTTAACAACAGATTTGGTTGTTTTTCCAGGATGGGAGTGGACTCAAATTGGTACCAGTAAAGATAATCACTGGGGCCATCGAAATGTCATTTTTAAAGATATTCAAAATTTGCCTGCAAGACCTATTGGCTCCCGAACTCCTCAATCGGGTTTGGGCGTGTTTGATACCACTCAAAAAGCAGTAAAAGCGAGGTGGTTGGACGTTTTTAATTTTAAAAGGTATTCAGATTTAAATTGGCTTTTGAACGAGGTCAGGAATATCCCTTATTGTGAA
>JAQCJC010000134.1 GCA_027593245.1 Bacteroidota bacterium
TTGGACAAGTTATGATTTTCAAGGCAATAAATTATCCCAAGGGTATTATTCTGATGGCCTAAAAACAGGGCAGTGGTTGTTTTGGACTGAAAATGTACTTAAGGAAGTTGATTTTTTAGATTCCAAAATTGTAAATGTTAACGAGTGGTATCAAAAATCAGATATTGCATTTAATATAAAATAAAAAAAGCTCCCTATTGTGGGAGCTTTTTTTGATGTCACTTAAAAACTGTAACTATATCCAATTGAAAATTCTGTTCCAGGATTTAATTGGGTAAAAATTTGATCAGAAGCATTAAATGACTCATAGACGCTTTTGCGCTTACTGTTCAAAATATTAGAAACTTTAACATCTACTGTTGATTTCTTTTCTGGGCCAAATTTCTTATTTAAAGTGAAATTTAGACTATTAAATGGCACAGTGTAAACATCAGGGACAATTCCTGTTCCAACAACTTCTAATGTTTTTCCTTGAACATTAAAGAATAGCCCAGTTTGTAGCCCGATTTCAGAATCAGTATAATTTAAACCTGTGTTGATTAAATATGGGGATTGTCCTTGTAATTCTCTTTTATTTTCAACACGCTCTCCATCCCTTGCAGCATTAACCCTACGGTTAAATTCATCTTCGAACATTGTTAGACTAGAATCAATGTAGGAAGCATTGACATTAAATTTTAGTTTTTCTAAACTATTGGCAATAAAACCTAATGATTTTCTAAATTCAAATTCTAGACCAACAACAGATGCATTCCCTAAATTTCTTGGTGTTAATTGATCTGGTGCAGATTCATAAAATGTTAATTCTATAGGATCGGTGAAATCTTTATAAAATACACTAAATGCAATCATTTCACTATTTTGTCCAAAAAATTCAGCTCTAGCATCAAAATTATTGATGTAAGAAGGGTCTAAATTAATATTCCCAATGAAAAGACGATTGGTAATAGGGTCAAAAATTTGACTTTTCGAAGCCTCTTTAAATGAAGGTCTTGCAGTTGTTCGCGAATACGACATCCTTAAGTTTATATTATCGTTCAAACCATAAATTAGATTAGCTGATGGGAAAAAATCCAATTTGTCTATAATTTTTTCATCCTTAAAAACTTCAGTTCCAGCTTGATTTTGCCCACTATAAATCGATGAAAAAAGCTCCGTTCGCAAACCCACAACCGCTTTAAGTTTTTCTGTGACTCCGAACTCGTTGGAAACATAGGCCGCACTCACATTTTGTATGGCATCAAACGCATTGGATTTTTCAAAAAGATCACCAAAAACAAGATGAGTACCTTGGTCTGTTTCCGGAATCCAAATATTCCCTTCAGATAATAGATTGTCTGAGTTACCATTTTGAACTTGAAGTGTTCCGCTTTTAGTAAAAGTATAATCATCAATGAAAAAATCACGTTGTTTTATGGTTTGGCTTACACCAAATTTAAGTTTTGCAGTGCGCTCTTTAAAGCTGTACTTTCTTACGACATCTAGCTTCCCAACAACATTAAGTTCTTCTAAATTTCTCCAAATTCTAATAGGATAACTCGCAGCACTTGGGCTTATAAAGAACTCCCCATTATCGCTTTGTTGAAGAGGGGTTATTCTATGATCTTTGTCGTATACCCTTGAAAGAGATGGTGATAATTTCCAGTTCAATTTCCACTCGCCTTCAGAAAATGAATGCTGTCCCCCAAATAGTATATTTGTGATTGACCGCTGTGTGTAAAGCAAAGCATCTTTTTTAATGGGCTCAAAACCACTTCCTCCACCTGCTTGGGCAATTTCTTGATTGTAGAGTCCTGCTGTGCTTTCACCATTTTGTATGTGTAAAAAGTTAAGCTTATATTTTGCTAGTTCACGCTTGTACACAATTCCTGCAAGCGTACTTAACAATATATTGCTTTTACCTTCAATACCGTTTGATCGTCTGGTTCCCAAAAGTTCGGTAATAGAAGTATTGTTTTCATCCTTAATAAACGTCCCATCAATACGATCGTCATAAAATTGTGTCTGGTTTTTGTAGGATAATGAAAATTGATATCCCAATTTATTTTCCCCAACATCATATTGATTTCCAGCGGTAAATCCAAAATCGAAATTCGCTCCACTGTTGCTTTGTTTTGCTGATAACTCTTTATTGAATTTATCTGTCATATTGGTCAAAATAGAACTATTTTCGAATGTACCAGGAATGGATTGATTTCTATTGATAGGTAGGTTTCTCATTCCATTGTCATATCCTAAAAAATCTGTTTTACTCCCCGTATAGCTTAAATAATCATCTCTAAAGTGCATGTTAGGGTTATACCCTGTCCCAATAGATATTGAATAATTTGCTTTAGTTGGGAAATCTTTAGTCACTATATCTATCACTCCTCCAGTAAAATCTGCAGCATATTCTGCTGCTGCAGATTTAACGACTATAATATTATCCAATATACTTGTCGGGAATATATCCATTTGAACGGTATTTCGGTCTGGATCTAATCCAGGAATATCAACACCATTTAAAATTGATTTTGTGTAGCGATCACCAAGTCCTCGCACATAAACATATTTTCCACCTTGAATAGATACGCCAGGAACGTTCTTTACGGCATTAGCGATATTGCTAGCTCCACTACTTTTTATCCCTTGAGCAGATAAGCCATCAAGAAGTGTAATGGAATTTTTTTGTAGATCTAACACTGCAGATTCTGTATTTTTTCTTACAGTAGTAGTAATCACAACTGTCTCAAGCGAATTGGTATTAAGCGTAACGTCTACAATAACATCATCACTGGC
>JAQCJC010000135.1 GCA_027593245.1 Bacteroidota bacterium
TTATGTTATCTTGGACATGAATAAAACCAGAAATTCCAGATGAAGTTGCCTTTGTGAACACACCTGCTGGAATCCCATTTATGATAGCAATACCAGAATCTATTCCAGCTGTACTATTAAACATCTTTGATGATATAGTTGAGCTATTAGCATCAGCACCTAAAGTAAGTGTAACTTTTAGAACTAGATTATCTTGTTGAAAATCAGTAAGTCCTGCCGCACCACTATCGGGATCGCCATTACCTCCGTTACTATGTCTTACATAAAGGTTTCCATCAGATAAAGTTGATAATTGTATGTTAGCAATATTACCAGCATCAGCACCACTATCATTAAATCCCATTCTAGCAATTAATTTATTTGCTGGTAAATCAATGTTAAATCTGAAATGAACTTCAAAAGTAATTTCTGTTCCACTAACTGTAAAAGGAACGCCCCATCTAGCCCAAGAATAGCTACCTACACATTCTATTCTAGAATTATTAGGATTTGCAAACCAATAAGCTCCACCCCAGTCATCATTGTTAGCTAAATTACCTTGAACATAACCTTCTTCAGCAGTGAAATCAACAACAGTCGTCTGTGCATTTGCCGAAATGACTAGAAAAAAGGATAAAATAGTTAAGTAAAAATTTCTCATAATTAATTATGTTTAATGTTTAAGCTAACCTACTTATTTAATGTCCTAAGTATTTTCACAAATGTTCAGAATTCTTGAACGTATTATCACATTGTTGCACTAGAGCTTTTAATAAGTTTCCATTGTTGCTTTTTGGGTGAATAAAACGAATGTATTTGTTCAGAAAGCTGGCGTTTTCTTTTTTCTAAAGAATCTATTTTTGGCAGTGTCTCAAAATATGCTTCCATACTGCTTTTAATATATCCATGATAGGGCTTTTGTTCAATTACTTTAAGTTGATTGTTCAGATACATTCGTTTCTCTGCTAAGTCATCTTGACCATTGTAATTTTGTAAGTACTTGTACTTAATAAAAGGGATAATTCTTAGCTGAAAGGATGTTTTGCGGTAATCCGCAATAATTTTTTGTAACGCTTTAGCCTGTATGTTTTGGGGACTATTTTCGTAGTTGGCAAGATTTACTCCTTTTTCCAATTCATGATGACTAAATGAATTGATGTATTCATCCTCAATAATCAAGTCATAATTTGCTTTTTCAAGCCCGTCTACTTGAAGCATATGCCAATTGTACTTTTCTTCAAACAAGGTTAAGGATAATCCGCTTTGCACTTGATCACTAACAGGAAAGGTTAAACACTTTTCAGTAACGTTAAAAAATAGGGCGTTTTCTGAAATATGAAGTTCTTCTATGGTGGTATTTAAGGAAGAATTAATGGGTTCATTTTGGGAAAGATCAATAGCTATTTTTGAAATTATACCAGGTTTTTCCAACCTTGAAATGATTTCATGAAACATGATAAAATGCCCTGTCGTTCTGGGATGCACCCTGTCTTTTCCGATAATGGTAAACAAAGAATCTTTTTTCAATTCACGCTCCATGAGCTTTCGCATAGGCATATTTAAATCGATAACAAGCGCATCGTATTTGTTCCCTAATTTTTTTAGGTGATGGGAACACTCAATAAGCGCATCATTGCAGCCTAAGTTGTTTTCTTGTTCTATTTTGGAGTATTGGTCGTAAATAGAAGGCGTTAAAAAAATGGGTGTCACACCATATGCGATTATTTTCTCGGCCAATTGGGTAGTATTCCGTTCGTAGGCATCCAAGGCATTCGCTCTTTGTTTCAAAATCTTTTTGCTTGCCGTTCCCTCAAAATAAAGTGTACGTTGTACGTCATTCATTCCAGTCATCAGAAACACGTGTGTGGGCTTGTGTTTCATCACATCTTCTTCAAACCTATCAATCATACCAGCTGCATTGTCTCCAGAAATACCACAGTTATGAAAAGTCAGCTTTAAATTCGGGTAGCGCGTAGCATAGAACAACTGTAAAAACTCGTGGTATTGTCCTCCATGCGTTATGCTGTCACCCAAAAAGCATATAACGTCTCCATTTTTAAAAAAGGGTGAACTGGTCTGGGAAAATCCAAAAAATAAGAAGCTAAACGTCAAAAATACAGCAGTATATATACCCCTAAATTGCTGCATGATGATTTCTTTATTCAATAACGAGTTTGGTAAACAGACTGCCACATCGAACCAAATAAAGCCCACTGGCTAAATGCCCAACATCAACCGCATTTCCATTATATACAGCTCTATATACCTCTTTTCCGGTCAGTGTGAAAAACCTAAGCTCTTTCCCTATATATTTTTGATCGAGCAAAACGATAGCTTTCGCTGGATTTGGATAGAGAATAAGTTTGTCCTCTCCATTACTGCTAATCCCTTTTTCCGTAGAAGATAAGGATTGGTCATACGTTTGGGTTATCAACACTAACGAACTTAAATGTCCACCTGAGTCAGAAAATTCAAGTGTTACAGATGTAGAAGCCTGTAAACTTTCCACAGGAACATCAATTTCGATCATCCCAAAAAAGTCATCTCTGATGGCTTGGTCATACCCCTTCCAATTGGTAGGAACGCTCAGTGCTTGTCCATTAACAAATACAGTAGGTGATTTTGACTTTTCGTGTTTGCGCCCAATGCTCATACGTAAGGTAGCATATTCAACTAAGGACGTTGGCACATTAGAAAATGTGTAGGTCATGGATGAATTGGCGGTGATTGCTTGAACCGTTGATTCATTGGTGTAATGTCGATTCAA
>JAQCJC010000136.1 GCA_027593245.1 Bacteroidota bacterium
GCTCCTGAGCCAATTTTAGTTGGTGTTTAAAACCGTCAAAAAATAAATCATTGTAAAAAATATGCTCTGATTTTTTAGGTTCACTAGATGAAAATTGAGCTAAAAAGTCGCCTAATTGTGTCAGTACTTTTATTATATTTTTTTTATGATTCATAATTTGTTTAACCGTAATTTTGGCGTTAATTTTGCAACAAATTTAACTAATAAATTTCCGAAAAACGACTATGGCGATTATAATCACTGATGAATGCATCAATTGTGGCGCTTGCGAACCCGAGTGTCCCAATACCGCTATTTATGAAGGTGCAGACGATTGGCGCTATAATGATGGTACAAGTTTAGAAGGACAAGTTATTTTACCCAACGGCAAACAAGTCGATGCCGATGAGGCCCAAATCCCTATTAGTGACGAATACTATTTTATTGTCCCCGATAAATGTACCGAATGTAAGGGCTTTCATGAAGAGCCCCAATGTGCGGCGGTATGTCCTGTAGATTGTTGCGTTCCTGACGAAGACAATGTCGAATCTGAAGAGGTGCTTTTGGGTAAGCAACGGTTTATGCATCCTGAGGATTAATCAAAGCATATCATAAAAAAAAGCCACGCATTGCGTGGCTTTTTTATTTTTATTTTAAAGGTTAATCTTTTATTGTTGCTAATTCAAAAACCATGTATTCCATAACACGATCGACACAAGAGAATCCGTCCTCATCATTTTCAGTGTGAAAAGAAGAGTAAAAAACACCTCCATTACCCAGAAGAAAAGTAAAGGCGAGTTCTTTGTTATCAGTCACTGCTTCTGTACCATTGTCATACTCCACAGGACCATCAAGCCATGCTGTGGTTTGGGAAGAATCGTAAGATTCAACCACCTGCCAAGAACCAATGAATTCATCAATAACCACTGTATTATTAACTGTTAAATCGAAATTAAAACTCAACCAATCGTTGAGTTCACTACTTAAGATGGTGGCCTCGGTGGTTACAGAGATTCCACTTTTTGTGGGTTCCATAAAATTAATAAATTCTGTTCCAGATTCGGAATTGATTTGTTCCAAAAAAGGATAGGCCCAATCTGTAGCGTATAAAATACCACCGTTGTGAACATAGTCAAAAATTGCTGTACTCGTTTCTGCGCTTTCAGTGTTTAGTCCACAATTTAAAAACAAGATATCGTATGATGCCAACTGATTAGGGTTATTTAGAAGGTCTTCAAAATCAAAATCCACATTGGGCTCAAGTTCGGGGCTCAAATTAGTGCGTTGTTGTGTATGGTTATGTCGCGGATGGTCGTTGCTTAAACGGTCAAAGCTTTCGCCATCAATGATATCAAAGAGTGGTGCTCCCGTCAATGGATTGACTAAGCCAATATCGTATAGAACTTTCTCTATGTTGTCATACGTTCCAGTCACCACAGCAATTTGGGGGATACCATCCAAAAGAATATCGCCTAGGTCGATGTTGAAAACATCATCATTAAATACTCTATTCTGTGTGGTATTAAAAAGACCTTTTTTTGCGTTAAGAACAAAACTTCCATAATTAACTCCAGAAAGAATAAACTGTCCTTTCGCGTCTGACTTTGTGGAGGTCACCATAGCATCTCCGGAAATTAATTGAACTTCGGCGAAGGGGACAGGATCTGTTGCATTTGGCGCTACAATACGACCTTGGATCGTTAGTGGACCATCGCTGTTTAAGGCAACGGGCTCATCATTTCCACAAGCACTAGCCAAAAACACAAGTACTAAAAGCTTTAAATATCTCATAATTAATTAGTTAATGCAGTAAATTTAAACATTTTTCTGTTATGAATTGCGGTTGTTCTATTTTTGATCTATAAAAACCAACTGATGCCGCACGATTCCTATCGTGTGGATATTTTTGGAACGCTAAAAATTAACTTCGTAAAATCTTCGATTTCGCATACCAGCGGGGTATTATCCTTATAGTTTTTCAATCTGCTTAATCATATCGTCTAAAGATAACGTTCTAACATCAATCACAAATTTATGTTTTCCATAAGGCCCGTAGAGTTTCGGGTTGGTTGCTCCATTAAATAATCCAAAAGTAGGGGTGTTGGTCGCTGTAGCTAGATGGGTTACGCCACTATCTGCACCAATAAAAACAAAACAATTTTCAATAACAGAGGCAATTTCTCTTAAATCACTACTCAAATAATGAGTGTATTTAAAGTCTAATTGAGAACAATTTTCTTTGGGTAAAATTTCTAAAATATTATAATTGGTAAATTTTTCTTCAAGTTTTGTTGATAGTTCAGCCCACCATTCTTTAGAAATCTTTTTATTTCTTGTGGCATTGGTAAATACAGCTATGGTGTTTAAATTAGTTGAAAAAAAGGACGATAAAATAGTATGTCCAATTTTAATTTCTTCACTAGTGAGTTTTAATTTTAGTTTGGGATAGTTGATGTCATCAATGTTTTTATTTAATGCGCTACAATAATTAAAAATGGGTTCTTTAGCGACATGAATTGTAGTGCTGTTCTGGACTCCAGAATTAAAAATCTTATGTTTAGCTCGAGATAATTTTATAAAAATTTTACTAGAATTTGAGTCATCCAAACCAGCAATTCCTAAATCATATTTGTTTGAAATAATTGAAAGGGAAACTTTAAAGTATTCGATAAGATTTTTGAATGGTTTTTTAGGAAGATGGTAAAACTGATTAATATTTGAGTAATGCGCAAA
>JAQCJC010000137.1 GCA_027593245.1 Bacteroidota bacterium
CGGGAACGCAGCAAAGGTATACGGTCGTAGCGGTGTGATGTAGATCGCTTGCCTTTTTTTGTGTCTTTAAGTTTCCTAAATCTTTATATCTTTAACCTTCAATTTACGACTGTACTATGTCAAAGACAATACTCATCACAGGGGGTTCTTCAGGGATTGGGAAATCTATGGGTGAATTTCTTACCCAAAAAGGGTTTAAGGTTTATGGCACGAGCCGATTTCCCGAAAAATACACCAACTCCATATTTCCTATTCTAAAATTGGACGTCACCAAGCCTGATTCCATTCGTGCTTGTGTGGAAACATTGTTGAGTAAAACCAAAGCCATTGATGTTTTGATCAACAACGCAGGGGTAGGAATTACTGGTCCATTAGAAGAAATTCCTATGGCAGAAATGAAAAACAATTTTGAAACTAATTTTTTTGGTCCCGTAGGGATGATTAATGCAGTATTGCCCAGTATGCGCAAACAAAAATTTGGACTCATCATCAACATCACATCTATCGCTGGATATATGGGACTTCCATTTCGTGGGGTGTACAGTGCAAGCAAAGGTGCTTTAGAACTCATTACAGAGGCCTACCGTATGGAATTAAAACCTTTTGGGATAAACATGACCAATATAGCACCAGGCGATTTTTCGACCAATATTGCCGCTGGACGCTATCATGCGCCATTGAAGGACAATTCGGCTTACCAAAAAACCTATGGCGCTACATTAGAGTTACTCAATGATCATGTAGACGACGGAGAAGATCCACAAATCCTAGCCAAAGTAGTGTACCGGATAATTCAAACAAAGCATCCTAAAATTCATTATAAAGTTGGTGCGTTTTTACAAAAATTCTCAATTGTTCTGAAACGTTTATTGCCAGACCATTGGTACGAACGCCTTTTGATGTCGTTTTACAAGCTCTAATGTTCAAAAGTATTTGTAGTTGTTAATATATTTTTTACTTTAACATTTGCATAAGTACACTAAAATTATATTTTTGCACCCTAACTAAAAAAACAGCTTAAACCTCATGAAATTTTTTATTGACACTGCAAACTTAGATCAAATTAAAGATGCACAAGACCTTGGGGTTTTGGATGGCGTAACCACCAATCCGTCTTTGATGGCTAAAGAAGGTATTACTGGTGCCGATAATATTTTGAACCATTACAAAGCCATTTGCGCTATTGTAGATGGTGATGTCTCTGCGGAAGTAATTGCCACCGATTTTGAGGGCATGGTAAGAGAAGGGGAGGCCCTTGCTGCGCTGAATCCGCAGATTGTTGTAAAACTCCCCATGATCAAAGCAGGGGTAAAGGCCTGTAAGTATTTTAGTGATAAAGGCATTAAAACCAACGTAACTTTGGTCTTCTCTGTAGGACAAGCGATTTTGGCCGCAAAAGCAGGGGCAACCTACGTTTCCCCTTTTATTGGACGATTGGATGATATCTCTACAGATGGTCTTAATCTTATTGCTGAAATACGTCATATTTATGACAACTACGGCTTTACAACCGAAATTTTGGCTGCTTCTGTCCGCCATACCATGCATGTCATCGACTGTGCAAAAATTGGTGCCGATGTGATGACGGGACCACTAAGTTCTATTGAGGGGCTTCTAAAACACCCACTGACCGATATTGGTTTGGCTAAGTTTTTGGCGGATTATAAAAAAGGGAATTAGGATTTTTGCGTAGAACGGTCTTGTATATGAAAAGTAGCAGAATAAAAAAACACTACTTTTTCAATTTAAACACAAAAATAGCAGAAAAGAGCGAACTTTGATTCTCTAGCTCTTAACTGCTATTTTTTTATATACCGTGTTATGGGCTTTTTTTAAATAAACTAACTATTAAATCTATTAAATCTTTTGCTCCTTTTTTTCTCTGTTTTCTCCAAAAGAAAAATTCTACAACTAATCCGGAAAAAGTACCAATTAATAAAAGTTCTATAAAACTTTTCATATCATTTGCAAAAAAATAAACAATGCTTATAATAATAAGTACGATTAAAAATGTAATTACTTTTGTTATATTCATTACCAAAGTTTTGAAATCCATTTACCTAGTCTACATATAACACCAGTTGAAGCAACTACAGCGCCTATAAGTGCACCTTCTCCAGCTCCTCTCCATGAGCCGCTCTTTATTCCTCCTATTGCCCCTCCAACTACTGCTCCAGCTATATCGTTAGCTACAATTGGGGCGATAAGTGCTTTTTGACTTCTACCGTTTACATTTTCTCTGGAAAAGACCTCATTTTCTTTCCAAAAGTCAAGAGAAGCTCTTCCTATTGCTATAGTTTGAGCTGTTAATCTTCCTGCTTTAGAATTTTCAGTATACTTCATGTTTGACCATCTTTTTTCCATCATATCTAGTTGATTTCTTAACTCATCAGCTCCAACAATACCTGAAAAATTTTTCTTTATTAACTCGCCTAAGGAAATTAATTCTATATATTCAAAATCATCAATAACTACATTATTTTTAGCTTCGAATAATAGGTTATTGTAGACACCTTCGTTTTCAGTTTTTTTTAATTGACCTCTATTACTTGTAGCAGAAACATCAAAATAACTTGAGTAAGCAACTAGATCTTTTTCTGTCATTCTTTTTGAAAGAGCTTTTTTATCTTTAAATAAGTATTGCTCAAAACCTTTAGAGATTACAAAATATTTTGAGGCATTAAAAATGTTT
>JAQCJC010000138.1 GCA_027593245.1 Bacteroidota bacterium
TAATTGTTCTGCGAAATCTTTTAAATCTGCCATTTTTCTATCGTTTTAATAATGTGTTTAATAATAATTTATAATTGTATAAGTGCGTACGCGTTTAGGTTTATCCCTCTTTTTGAGATAAAGTTTTTATGATCCCTGAAAGTTTTCCACCACTCGATTGAAGAGCCGAGACCACATTTTTGGCTGGCGACTGAAGTAATCCTATGATTTCTCCAATTAATTCTTCTTTAGATTTGATGTCTACTAACATGTCCAATTGATCGTCCCCTATGTAAACAGCTTCCTCTATGTAAGCACCTTTCAAAAAGGGCTTTTCAGATTTTTTACGGAAGGCTTTAATTACTTTTGCGGGAGCGTTTCCAGTCTCAGAATACATTACTGAAGTATTACCTTTAAGTGTTGTTGGTAAATCTCCAAAATCTTTATCTGAAGCTTCCATTGCTTTCTCAAGCAAGGTGTTCTTAACTACTGCCAGACGCACATTTGCTTTGAAACATGCACGGCGTAATGCTGAGGTAGTACCTGCGTTTAGTCCTGAAATATCAGTCAAATAAAAATTTGAACTTTCAGCTAATTCGGCAGTTAATTCCTTTATTACTTTTGATTTTTCTTCTCTTGTCATAATATATGTTTAACGCCTAACTGACTGCTTTTGAATCAACTGCAATACTAGGGCTCATAGTGCTTGACATGAAAATACTTTTCATGTAAACACCTTTTGCTGCGGTTGGCTTAAGTTTTATTAAAGTCGATAATAATTCTTGGGCATTGCCTTCAATTTTATCTGCAGAAAAAGAAACTTTTCCTATTGCGGCATGAACAATTCCTGTTTTATCAACTTTAAAATCTATTTTACCTGCTTTGACTTCGGACACAGCTTTTGCAATATCCATTGTTACAGTTCCAGTCTTTGGGTTAGGCATGAGTCCTCTTGGTCCCAATACGCGACCTAGTGGGCCTAATTTTCCCATTACGCTAGGCATGGTAATAATAACATCAACGTCAGTCCAACCCCCCTTAATTTTATCAAGGTATTCGTTTAGACCTACGTAATCCGCACCAGCGTCTTTTGCTTCCTGCTCTTTGTCAGGAGTAACAAGTGCGAGTACTTTAACGTCATTACCTGTACCGTGAGGAAGAGATACAACACCTCTAACCATTTGGTTTGCCTTCTTGGGATCTACCCCAAGACGAACAGCGATATCTACAGAAGCATCAAATTTTGCATTTGATATTTCTTTTACTAAAGCAGAGGCTTCACTTAAAGAGTAAAATTTGCTCTTATCTATTTTAGCTACTGCTTCTTTTTGTTTTTTTGTTAATCTTGCCATTTCAAATACAGTTTATTTGGGTGCTTCACCACCTTTTACAGTTATACCCATAGATCTGGCAGTACCAGCAACCATTTTCATTGCTGAATCAATTGTAAATGCATTTAAATCTACCATTTTGTCTTCAGCAATAGTTTTCACTTGATCCCAAGTGACTTTAGCTACTTTTTTAACATGTGGTTCACCAGAACCTTTTTTTACTTTGGCCGCTTCTAATAATTGTACTGCAGCTGGAGGAGTTTTAATAACAAATTCAAATGATTTGTCTTTATAAACTGATATCACGACTGGTAATACTTTACCAGGTTTATCTTGAGTTCGCGCATTAAACTGCTTACAAAACTCCATGATATTGACCCCAGCAGCACCTAAAGCGGGTCCAACCGGTGGCGATGGATTCGCTGCACCTCCCCTAACTTGTAGTTTGACTACTTTGTCTAGTTCTTTTGCCATTTTTAATTTTTAGTGACTTGTACCCTCTAGTGGAAGCTGAAAATACAAACCATGTTAATTGTAACAATTATTAAATTTTATCTACTTGCATATAACTGAGCTCTAGTGGTGTTTTTCTTCCGAAAATCTTCACCATAACTTCAAGTTTACGCTTTTCTTCATTAATTTTTTCAACAGTACCGTCAAATCCATTAAATGGACCGTCGATTACTTTAACCGTTTCGCCAATAACAAATGGAATAATAACGTTCTGGTCAGCCTCTAACGCTAACTCATCTACTTTACCTAACATTCTATTGACCTCTGATTTTCTCAATGGAACAGGTTCCCCACCTTTTGTTTCACCTAAAAAGCCGATCACGTTGGTGATGGATTTTATGATGTGTGGTATTTCACCGCTTAGATTGGCCTGAATCATGATATAACCAGGAAAATAGACTTTTTCTTTTTGTACTTTTTTTCCGTTACGAATTTGGATCACATTTTCAGTAGGCACTAGGACTTGGTCCACAAAATTATCTAAACCTAATCGAGAAATTTCTGTCTCAATGTAGTTTTTAATTTTGTTTTCTTGCCCACTTACCGCACGGACAACATACCATTTTTTATCTTCCTTTTGCTCTGACATGAGTGTAATATTATTTAATCCAATTAAAATATGTTTCCACAACTCGTGCAAAAACTGTATCAACACCCCAAATCGCAAGTGAAAATATAATAGAGAATAACGCGACTAAGACTGTTAGACTTTGCCCTTGAGACCATGATGGCCAACTGACGTTGTTCTTTAATTCTTCAAATGATTCTTTAATGTATTCTATCATTTTTATTTAATTTGAGTTGACTTGGATTTTAATTAGCTTTTCTTATGGATTTTCACTAGATAGACGACCTCTATCAAAAG
>JAQCJC010000049.1 GCA_027593245.1 Bacteroidota bacterium
ACTGGAGTACTTTTGTGAGTTCAAAAAAGAGAATTGAAGAAGAATTTGACTACCTCTATAACTCGTTAATTTCTAACAAATATAATTATCATTTCTATAGAGTCAACTGTGATCTTTTAGATGAATGGAATTTAAAAAAAGGAGCTGAATTAAAAACTAAGTTCACAAAAATTGACAATAGAAGATATGAATTGGAATTTGGTGATCTTCCATGGAGATAAAAAAGCATTTCTCATGAAAAAAACATATATACTGCTCTTAGGGTTTATCAGTCTTAGTCTATTTACCCAAAACACTCAAGATGACGACCAGCGCAAAGGAAGTTTATTTTTTTCGGTGGGTACACAATATAGAATAACACCTATATCAACTTCAGACTCCAAGGGTGGCCCCACAACATTCAATCATGTCAATACTGACATACAAAACTCTGGTCCTGCTTTGTTTTATACTTTGGATTATTATATCACTAAAAACTTATCTTTGGGCTTTTCGCACAGCATGCGCTACGACTTGATAACAATGGGAGGACATGAAATTCAAGGCGCTACGGGATTTCAATCCGCAGATTACGGGTTAATTTTTGGGTATACTGTGTATTTGGACTACCACATCAAGGCATTTAAAAATGCAGAGCTGGTTGTTCATCTCGGAAGATCGCGACTAAATACAGGAACAAACTTTACAAGTAAGCAAACATTTTACGTCAACAATACTGCTGTGCCTTCCTATAGTCAAGAAGATTTTGCTTACTTTGCTTGGGATTTTGCATTGGGCTACAAAAAGAAAAAATTTAGCTTTACCATTGGGGCTTACACCACTTCTGTAACCAACTATTACTTAATTGACAATTTTATTGTTCCTTACTTTTCGTTTAAGTACAACCTGGGTACATTATTTTAGATTGGTAAATCGTTGTCATCAAATTGTAACAATTTGTAATCCCTTGCGTCTTACCTTTAAAATTAATTAAAAAATATCTTATGGAACCAACCAACAAATCAAATTCAATCAATCTTGGGCTTTACCTTGGTGCCACATTGGCCGCTATTGTTGTCCTTGTCTATGCTGTAAACCTTGACCTTATGGTCGAATGGTGGTTAAGCGTGGCTCTGCTTGTCGTCGTTATCGCTTTTGGTATTGTCGCAGCCAAACGCGCCAAAAACAACAATGGAGGATTTATTTCTTTTAAAGAGGCCTTTGTTAATTATTTTATCACCATTGCTGTAGGAACAGCCATTAGCACTGTGATTGGTATTGTTATTTTTAATGTTGTCGATCCGGAAGCCGCTACGCACCTCAATGAACAAATTCTTTTAAAAACAAAACAAATGATGGAAGGATTTGGTATGCCACAGGAGGCCATGGCAACGGCACTTGATGAAGCCAGTAAAAAAGATAACTTTTCGATTGGATCTCAACTGCAATCCTATGTATTTAGCTTGGCGCTTTATGCGGTTATTGGGTTGATCGTTGCACTGATCGTTAAAAAAACAGATACAAGCAAAGCTTAATTTCGCTATTTTTGGGGTTCGTAAGTCGATTGTATGGATATTTCTGTCGTTATACCCCTTTTGGATGAGCAAGACTCATTGGTAGAACTCCACGATTGGATTGCACAAGTGATGCAGTCCAACCAGTTGACTTACGAACTTATTTTTATAGATGATGGAAGCCGAGATGATTCATGGGCCATTATCGAAGATTTAAGCCAAAAAAATCCTTCAGTCTATGGACTTCGTTTTGCCAAAAACTTTGGTAAATCTCAAGCCCTTCATGCCGGATTTGAACGCGCCAAGGGCGAGGTCGTCATCACCATGGATGCCGATTTGCAAGATTGTCCAGATGAAATTCCAAAACTCTACCAACTTATAAAAAACAACGACCACGATATTGTTTCAGGTTGGAAAAAAAAGCGTTACG
The DNA here is from genome assembly GCA_027593245.1 of Bacteroidota bacterium. Lineage (GTDB taxonomy): Bacteria > Bacteroidota > Bacteroidia > Flavobacteriales > Flavobacteriaceae > UBA3537. Next base: position 1,924 of record JAQCJC010000049.1, read on the forward strand.
ACGCATTTATTACAAAAAATTTTCCTTCAAAATTATTCAATTGGGCTGCACGGCGCATCTCGGGACTTTCACTTCATGACTTCAATTGTGGTCTAAAAGCATACAAAAAAGAAGTCATCAAAAGCATTGAAGTGTATGGTGAAATGCACCGCTATATCCCCGTTTTGGCGGTCAACGCGGGTTTTAACAACATCGTAGAAAAAGTGGTCGTACATCAAGTAAGAAAATACGGAAAAACAAAATTTGGTATGGAACGATTTATAAATGGATTTTTGGATTTAATCACCATTTGGTTTGTGTCGAGATTTGCCAAACGCCCGATGCACTTTTTTGGGTTTTTAGGCGTTTTAATGTTCGTGATTGGTTTCGGATTTGCCTTCTATTTGGGGCTCGATAAATTGTACTTCAATCCATCGGGTAGACTCATTGCAGAACGTCCAGAATTTTTTATCGCATTGACCACCATGGTGATTGGAACACAGTTTTTTGTAGCAGGATTCTTAGGAGAAATTATTTTACAAAATAAAAATAATAAAGAACGTTACAGAATTACAGATCAAACTAAGCCGCAAAAAAAATAATTTAAAAGCAAGCAAATATTTACATTTGTACAATATTTTTAAAAAGCATGACAATATTAAGCCCTCAGGTGATCAAAAATATCCAACTCTGGTCCTCTGATTTATTTGATGATGATACACGATCAGAAATTCAACAATTAAAAAATAAGCCCGAAGAGCTTGAAGATCGATTTTATAAAGATTTAGACTTTGGAACTGGCGGAATGCGTGGGGTCATGGGGGTAGGTAGCAACCGAATCAATAAATACACATTAGGAAGAAACACCCAAGGGCTTTCCACCTACCTCAAACAATCTTACCCCAACCAAACGCTAAAAGTTGCGGTGGCCTACGATTGCAGACACAACAGTAAAACCTTTGCCAAAATTGTTGCTGATGTATTTTCGGCCAATGGTATCGAAGTGTTTTTATTTGAAGACCTTCGTGCAACACCCGAACTTTCATTCGCAGTAAAACACCTTAACTGTCAGTGTGGCATTGTTCTCACGGCCTCGCACAATCCACCAGAATACAACGGCTATAAAGTCTATTGGGAAGATGGCGGACAACTCGTACCACCACACGACAAAACAATAATTTCTATCATTAACGAACTAGATTACAGCGAAGTAAATTTTTCTACACAAGATGACCTCATTCACGTCATTGGAAAAGAGATTGATGATGTTTTCATTAACGCTTCAGTACAAAATGGCGTATTGATCGAAAATAAAGACGAGAATAGAAAAAACTTAAGTATAGTGTTTACTTCCTTGCACGGAACTTCCATAACAGCTGTTCCAGAAACACTAAAACGTGCAGGGTATACCAATGTGCATATTGTCGAGGAACAAGCCACACCAGATGGCGATTTTCCAACGGTAAAATCACCAAACCCCGAAGAACCTGAAGCACTTCATATGGCTTTAGAATTGGCTGAAAAAGTCAATGCTGATATTGTTATTGGAACTGATCCTGACTGTGACCGTTTAGGGGTAGCGGTTCGTGATTTAGGGGGAAAACTAACGCTTCTAAATGGAAACCAAACCATGGTCATCATGACCAAGTTTTTGTTGGAGCAATGGAAGGGCTTGGCGAAAATCAATGGGAATCAGTTTGTGGGCTCTACAATTGTCTCCACCCCAATGCTACCAAAACTCGCAGAGCACTACGGCGTAGAATGCAAAATAGGGCTGACCGGATTCAAATGGATAGCAAAAATGATAGAAGAATATCCTACAATGGACTTCATTGGTGGTGGTGAAGAAAGTTTTGGATTTATGGTAGGAGATTTTGTGCGCGATAAAGATGCTGTTACTGCTACCCTACTGGCCTGTGAAATTGCTGCCCTAACAAAAGCAAATAACTGTTCTTTTTATCAAGAATTGATCGCCCTATACAACACACATGGATTTTACAAAGAACGTCTTATTTCCATTATTAAAAAAGGTAAAAAAGGTGCTGAGGAAATTCAAACACTTATGCAACAAGCACGTGAAAATCCCCAAAAAATCATTAATGGATTTGTTGTAGTTCAAATAGACGATTACTTGGCATCTACATCAAAAAACACAGAGACTAACACCCTCACTACGCTTAAAGTTCCAAAAGCCAACGTCCTAATTTTCACAACAGCAGATGGCAGTAAGATTGCACTACGCCCAAGCGGAACAGAACCAAAAATAAAATATTATATTAGTGTAAACGAACTTCTGGAAAATTCAAAAGATTTTGATGCTGTTCATGAAAAATTAGAAAATAAAATTGATGCTATAATTAAATCGATGGAACTGTTGTAAGATGAAAGAAATCATTAATCAATTATTGCCGTTTATAAGGGAATACAAAAAACATGTAGTTCTCAATATTTTTTTTAATTTATTGTATGCCTTTTTTAGCACCCTTGCTTTTGTTTCACTAATTCCTATGCTTAATGTTTTATTTGATAAAACACAGAACGTTAGTGAAGCTCCTGTGTGGACTGGTATTGGAAATATCAAAAACTATGGCAATAACTTATTAAATTATAAGGTTTCTGGTTTGTTAGAAGAGGGCAATGCACAAATGGCGTTGCTTATAGTAGTTGCTATTGTAATATTTACATTTTTTCTTAAAAATCTCTTCGGATATTTATCGATGCAACACGTCATGTATCTAAAGAATGGGGTTTTGACCGACTTGAGAAAACACATGTACAAACACATTGTTGAACTCCCAATTAGTTTTTATTCAAAGCGAAAAAAGGGCGATATCATGGCACGAATCTTAGGCGATATCAGCGAAATGCAAAACTCCTTTTTTATCATTTTAGAGCTTATCGTCAGAGAACCTCTTACTATTTTATTTTCATTGGTGGTCATGTTTACCATGAGTTGGGAGCTTTCAATATTTGTTTTACTTTTTATCCCCATTTCAGGATTTTTAATTTCTAGTATTGGCAAACGACTAAAGCGACAATCACTTCAAACTCAACAAGAAGTCGGTCGGCTGATATCCACTGTCGAAGAAACCTTAAGCGGACTTAAAATTATTAAAAGTTACAATGCAGAAAATGCATTCAAAAAGCGGTTTTTGAGTTCTGCGGATAAAATTCTTAGACTCATAAATAAAATTGGATTAAAAAATAATTTAGCGGGGCCTTTAAGTGAGTTTTTAGGCATCATTACCATAGCTATCCTTTTGTGGTATGGTGGAAAGCTGGTTCTAATTGAAAAGGTAATTGAAGGTACTACATTTATAGGGTTTATGGCCTTAGCTTACGGCATATTAACCCCTGCAAAAGCGATAAGCAAAGCCTCTTATAAAGTTAAAAACGGTATTGCAGCTGCAGACCGCGTGTTCGAGATTTTGAAAGAAAGCGACACTATGCCAGACTTAAAAAAGGCTAAAGAATTAACCTCATTTGAATCCTCAATAGAACTAAAAAATGTGTCATTTAAATACGAGAATGAATTCGTTTTAAAAGATTTTTCATTAACTGTACACAAAGGACAAACTGTGGCTCTTGTTGGTCAATCTGGGAGTGGTAAATCTACTATTGCTAATCTACTAACGCGGTTTTATGATGTAAACAAAGGATTGATAGCGATAGATGATAATGATATTAAAAACATCACTAAAACTTCTTTGAGGGCGCAAATTGGATTAGTGACACAAGACTCCATATTATTTAACAACAGCATAAGAAACAATCTTAAAATTGGTAACGAAAATGCTAACGAAAATGAAATGATTAATGCTTTAAAAGTAGCTAACGCTTGGGAATTTGTAAAGGAATTACCAGAAGGCATAGATACAAATATAGGAGATAGTGGAAACAGTCTTTCCGGAGGACAAAAACAGCGTTTAAGTATTGCAAGAGCAGTACTTAAAAACTCACCAATTATGGTCTTGGACGAAGCCACCTCCGCTTTAGATACCGAAAGCGAACAACTAGTTCAAGTTGCACTTGAAAATATCATGAAGAATAGAACATCGATTGTTATTGCACACCGCCTTTCAACGATACAAAATGCTGATCTTATCATAGTGATGAAGCAAGGCCAAATTGTAGAACAAGGCAAGCATCAAGAGCTTTTGGATCGAAAAGGCATGTACCAAAAACTTGTTTTATTACAATCCTTAGATTAACTAACTACTTACTATTAATCAAAAATTAACTTTGCAAGCCTGCCTTTTCCGGCAGCAAAGGCAATACTATCGTTCAAAAAACGAATGGTATAAAAGCCTGTATTACTCAGCTTTATCCAATCCAACCCACCATTTGCACTGTAGTCAATACCTTCAAAACCAACAGCGACTAAATCTTTAGCTCGACGGCCTGGAACATATTGCACACAACTTCTATAACCAAGCCCGCCGATTTGATTTACTGTACGCCATGACCGCCCACCATCTGTTGACTTTATTTTCGTGTTTGAATTAAGTTTAGGTTGGGTATAATCTCCTCCAATAGCAAAACCTTCAGTTTGATTATAAAAATCAATACTGTACATACCACTAGTAGACAAACCTTGAACAATTGGGGTGTCAAAAACCTCCCACGTATATCCTTTATCATCTGAAAAAAATACACGACTAGCCACTCCTCCACTAGCTATCCAAGCTTTATTACCAACAATAGAAATGTTAGTATCACTCGCAGCAAAAGCTGCTTCTCCTTTAATGGTTTTTGGTAGACTAGCACATGGCGTTTTGCGCCATGTATTGCCCCCATCTCTTGTGATTAAAATACTTAGGCAACCGTCTATTGGATCACCAAGTGCTATGCCTTCTTTTGAATTCCAAAAATCCATGCTGTCGTAAAATACAGCAGAATCAGTCTCATGATAAACAAGTTCTGAATTTTTATACAAATAAGCAGGACTTCCTATACTGAGAGTAAAGACAGTATCAGCTACCAATGCTACCGCGCGAACATTCAAGCTGTCGGGATAGAATCTATCTTTTGATAAAGAATTAGAATTTAAATCAAAAGAGTAAATATCGGCAATTGAAGAAACAGCTACAAGTTTGTCTTTAGTCAACTCTATTGCTCTAATATTTAATAAAGAATCCTCCACAATTGACTCAATTTTAACAGAAGAATACAGAGTTTCAGTTGATACTGAATTTCCGCAGCTATAAAGGCAAAAAATTAGAAAAACAAAAAGTGAGCGCTTGCAGTTCATGATCAAACGTTTGGAATTAAAATTCAATATACATAATTCTTCAATGTCATACCATTTATTAAATGTAACTTTGCAGTCGAAAATATCCTCTTTTATGCGTTTACACAGAAATTTATGCTTTGCCGTTATTGATGGAATTTTAGAAGTTTTCAACGACGGAAATTATGCTGATAAAGTGATTCAAGCCCTACTGAAACGTGACAAGCGTTGGGGTAGTCGTGATCGTGGATTTGTAGCAGAAACCACCTATGACATAGTACGCTGGAAACGCCTTTACGCTGAAATTGCCGAAGTAAAAGAACCTTTTAGCAGAGATGATGCATGGCGATTATTTGCAGTTTGGGCTACACTAAAAGGGATTAAATTACCCGATTGGAAATATTTTGAAGGTACGCCAACACGAAAAATAAAGGGGCGTTTCGACGAAGCATCAAAAACACGAAAAATAAAAGAATCAATCCCCGACTGGATAGACGAATTAGGTGTAAAAGAATTGGGTGAAAGTCTTTGGTCTAAAGAGTTGTCAAAACAAAATGAACAAGCCGATGTTATACTGCGTACAAATATCCTCAAGACAACAAAAAAGGACCTTCAGCTAAAATTACAATCAGAAGAAATTGAAACCGTCGAAATAGAAGGCTATCCCCTAGCACTTAAGCTTGTCGAACGTGCTAATGTATTCCAAACAGAAGCTTTTAAAATGGGTTGGTTTGAGGTTCAAGACGCCTCATCTCAATTGGTGGCAGAATATCTGGATGTTCAGCCAGGAATGAAAGTTGTTGATGCTTGTGCTGGTGCAGGAGGTAAAACCTTACACCTCTCCGCACTGATGCAAAACAAGGGCTCATTGATTGCAATGGATATTTATGAGAGTAAATTAAAAAAACTGAAAATTCGTGCCCGAAGAAACGGCGCGCATAATATCGAAATGCGTGTCATAGAGTCCACAAAACCGATTAAAAAACTGAAAGGAAAAGCCGATCGTTTGCTTATTGATGCGCCTTGCTCTGGCCTGGGTGTTTTACGACGAAACCCCGACTCTAAATGGAAATTAGAACCCGAGTTTTTAGAAAAAATAAAAGTAACACAACAAGATATATTGAAGGATTATTCCAAAATGCTTAAGCCCGGAGGTAAAATGGTTTATGCCACTTGCTCCGTGCTCCCATCAGAAAATCAAGAGCAAGTCACTACTTTTTTGGCTTCAGAACAAGGACAAGATTTTAAATTGATAAAAGATAAATGTATCTTAGCCCATGAGCGTGGCTATGATGGATTTTACATGGCATTACTCGAAAAAAATATATCATGAAATACAGATTTTGCCTTCTCATAATCCTCTGTTTTGGTTTTGGTTTTGCTCAAATTCCAAGTGGTTATTATGACACTGCAACTGGAAGTGGCTATACTCTAAAAACACAGTTGTACAACATCATCAACAACCAAAATGATCAGGGGTATAATGCGATGGATATTTTTTTTCTCAGCAATGATTTAGATCAGTATTACGAAAATGACAACACTATTTTGGATATCTACTCTGAACATCCAATGGGTGCCGATCCTTACAATTTTAACCCGCAAGTCGATGAGTGTGGTAACTACACTGGCGAAGGCGACTGCTACAGCAAAGAGCATGTTGTTCCGAAGTCTGTTTTTAATGAAGCTAATCCAATGGATGGTGATGCTCATAATTTGTTACCTGTAGATGGTCGTGTTAATGGGTTTCGAGGAAGTTTTCCGATGGGACGCGTCGATGACAACAATTTGGCATCACAAAATGGAATTTCGAACCCCACACAAAATGGCTCAAAATTAGGGGATAACCTAAACTCCGGATATTCTAGTGGATATTCGGGAACTGTTTTTGAACCAATTGATGAATTTAAAGGGGATATAGCCCGAATTTATTTTTATTTTGCCACACGCTACCAAAATCAAATCAGTAATTGGAGTGCTTTTGATATGTTTAATGGCAGCAGCGATCAAGTATTTGAAACAGCGTTTTTAAATATCCTTTTGGAGTGGCACAACATGGATCCTGTTTCTCAAAAAGAAGTGGACCGAAACAATGCTATATATAACCATCAAGATAACCGCAATCCTTTTATAGACAATCCATCTTATGTCACAGCCATTTGGAACCCACAACAAGACAATGAAAATCCAAGTCCACCCACTAATTTAGTCGCCAGTAATCCTACAGCTACAAGTGTCAATCTGAGCTGGACAGCTGCCACTGACAATATTGGGGTGAGTAGCTACGATATTTATGTAAATAACAATTACAACAGCACTGCAAATTCAACCTCAACAACAGTTTCAAATTTAAGCCCAGAGACTAGTTACTGTTTTACAGTCATCGCCAAAGATACCGCCAACAATAGTTCTGTCGCCTCTAACGAAGATTGTGCTACTACCCTTTCGGGGAGTACAAACACAGTCGATGTGTTTTTCTCTGAATATATGGAAGGAAGTGGCTCCAATAAAGCATTGGAAATTGCCAATTTTACAGGATCAACTGTAAATTTATCCAACTACAGCATTAAACTTAGCAGTAACGGCAATAGCGCATGGACTAATTCCTATAATTTCCCTTCAAATGCCAGTATTCCCAATGAAGACGTTTATGTCGTAGCAAACGGCGGTGTAAGTGTTTGTACCGATGTTTTAGACAATCTTAATAATGCGATTACGGGATTTAATGGCAATGATGCTCTTGGGTTATTTAAAAACGATGTTCTAATCGATATCCTAGGAACATTGGGTGATGCTACCGCTTATGGTGAAAACACCACCCTAGTTCGTAATGCTACTATTAGCAATGGAAGCACAGTGTACAATGCCAATGAATGGACCAGTTATCCACAAAACACTTGCTCCAATTTGGGCAGTCATATACAAACCTTAAGCATAACGAATATAGAACCTAAGTACATAAAAATATACCCCAACCCTGTGAAGGGGGCATTATTTTTTATAGACGTGCAACAGCCCACCAACGTAGAATGCTATAATCTGACAGGCCAGCGTATACTAAAAACAACGGTAAGTCCACAAAATAATTCTGTAGAGATAAACCAACTCAATAGTGGAGTGTACCTACTCCAACTCCAAAACAAACAAGGCACCACCACGCGCAAAATTGTACGGCTGTAAAATACCTTTTTCGCACTAAGACTAGCTGTCGACAAACAAGCCGGTCAAACTTTGGGAACTGAGTTCTCAAAAATAGCTGTTTAAAACTCGTGAATAACTCCAAAAAATACCACCAAAAAAGTGCTAAAAATCCGTACAAAAAAATTAATTTTGTAGGGATTCGTAATCAACAAAATCAACCACATGATTCACTTCTTTGGAGACGCTCAACATAGCGTAATTGCCGTTCAATCAACAGAAGAATTTTCAGCAGAAACCATCGCCAAACTCACATGGCTTTTTGGCCAAAAAACCAAAATAGAACAAACCACCCTCAAATGTTCATTCGTTGGTCCTCGGGCTGCCATGATTACCCCATGGAGTACCAATGCTGTAGAAATCACTCAAAACATGGGTATCTCAGGAGTCATTCGTATTGAAGAATTTAAAAGCGTTAGTAAGGATTTCTCCGATTTTGACCCCATGATTTCAGAAAAATTTGAGGAACTCCACCAGAATACGTTTGACATCAACATCACCCCAGAATCAATTTTAGAAATTACCGACATCGCCAGCTATAACGCACAAGAAGGGCTTTCCCTAAGCGAAGAGGAAATTGATTACCTGGAAAACGTAAGTCAAAAAATAGGTCGTCCCCTTACCGACTCCGAAGTTTTTGGGTTTTCTCAAGTCAATTCCGAACACTGCCGCCACAAAATTTTTAACGGAACATTTGTAATTGATGGAGAGGAACAATCCAGCTCCTTATTCAAGCTTATAAAAGAAACATCCAAGCAAAACCCAAATGGAATTGTATCGGCCTACAAAGACAATGTAGCATTTATTAAGGGACCTGTTGTTGAACAATTTGCGCCCAAGCGCGCTGACATTCCAGACAGCTATACAACCACAGATTTTGAATCTGTTATTTCACTTAAAGCAGAAACGCACAATTTTCCAACAACAGTGGAGCCTTTCAATGGTGCCGCTACGGGTTCCGGTGGGGAAATCCGGGATCGTTTGGCTGGAGGAAAAGGATCTTTACCTCTTGCAGGAACGGCTGTTTACATGACCTCATACTCCAGATTACTTGAAAACCGCCCATGGGAAAATGGATTTAAAGAACGTAAATGGCTCTACCAAACCCCTATAGATATACTTATCAAAGCCTCTAATGGAGCCTCAGATTTTGGTAATAAATTTGGACAACCCCTGATTTGCGGCTCTGTTCTGACTTTTGAACATCAAGAAGACACCGAACGTTTAGGCTTTGATAAAGTGATTATGCAAGCTGGCGGCATTGGTTATGGTAAAGCCGAACAAGCACTTAAGGACACTCCAAATAAAGATGATAAAATTGTAATTCTTGGGGGAGATAATTACCGTATTGGTATGGGTGGTGCAGCAGTCTCTTCAGCAGATACTGGCGCATTTTCGTCGGGCATCGAACTTAATGCTGTTCAACGATCCAACCCAGAAATGCAAAAGCGTGCCGCTAATGCCATTCGTGGCATGGTAGAGGGCGACAAAAATTATATAGTTTCTATTCACGATCATGGCGCTGGAGGACACTTAAATTGTCTTTCTGAATTAGTAGAAGACACTGGAGGACACATCAATTTGGATGCTTTGCCTGTAGGCGATCCCACCTTGTCTGATAAAGAATTAGTAGGCAACGAATCACAAGAACGGATGGGCTTAATTATTTCTGAAGACCACATTGAAACACTTCAAAAAATTGCAGATCGAGAACGCGCTCCAATGTATACAGTTGGAGAAGTGACTTGTGATCATCGTTTTGTGTTCCAATCGTCAAGAAAAGGAAATAAACCCATGGATTTCAATCTAGAGGACATGTTTGGGAGCTCACCAAAAACTATACTGGAGGACCAAAGGCTAACTAAAAATTATACTGATATCGATTACGACCCATCATTGTTTAAAACCTACTTGGAACTAGTCTTAAAGTTAGAAGCAGTAGGGTGTAAAGATTGGCTGACCAATAAAGTTGACCGCTGTGTTGGTGGAAAAGTCGCTAAACAACAATGTGTTGGTCCTTTACAACTGCCTTTAAACAGCGTAGGCGTAATGGCGTTGGATTATAAAACAGAACACGGAGTAGCAACGAGTATTGGCCATGCGCCCGTTTCGGCACTAATTGACCCTGCTGCCGGTAGTAGAAATGCCATCACAGAGGCATTGACCAATATTGTTTGGGCACCCTTGGAAGATGGCCTAAAAAGCGTTTCTTTATCTGCCAATTGGATGTGGCCATGTAAAAACCCTGGTGAAGATGCACGTTTATATGATGCAGTAAAAGGGGTTTCAGATTTTGCCATAGATTTAGGTATAAATGTTCCAACAGGAAAAGACTCTCTTTCCATGAAACAAAAATATCCAGAAGGCGATGTGCTCTCCCCTGGAACTGTTGTCATCTCAGCCGCAGCGCATTGCAATGGAATTTCAAAAGTTGTCGAACCTTTATTTAAAGTGGAACAAGGACCTATTTACTACATAAATATTTCTCAAGATAGTTTTAAATTGGGTGGTAGCTCATTTGCTCAAACGCGCAACAGTATCGGGAAAAACACACCAAGAATACAGAGCGCTTCTTATGTGAAAATAGTGTTTAACACCCTGCAAAAACTAATCAAATCCGAGCAAATCGTTGCTGGACACGATGTCGCTTCTGGTGGATTGATCACCTCTTTATTGGAGTTATGCTTCTCAAATCAAAACATAGGAGCTGATATTGATTTGTCTGCTTTAGGTGAGGCGGATCTTATTAAAGTTTTGTTCTCTGAGAATTCAGCTGTGGTGATACAAACTAAAGATAGTTCTGTTGAATCTGTATTTAAAAATGAGGGAGTTAGTGCAATCCCTATAGGGCACGTAGTACCCGAAAGCGTCTTAAAATTAAAAAATTATGACGATCAATATAATTTATCCATTGAAACCTACAGAGACTTTTGGTACGAAACCTCTTTCCTATTAGATGATAAGCAAACCGCCAATGGGCTCGCAAAAAAACGATTCGAAAATTACAAACATCAAGTATTATCATATACATTTCCAACTGATTTTACAGGAAAATCACCAATTTTAAACAGCGACAAACCACGTCCTAAAGCCGCCATCATAAGAGAAAAAGGAAGTAATTCTGAACGTGAAATGGCGAATGCCATGCATTTGGCTGGTTTTGAGGTGCGTGATGTACACATGACTGATTTGATATCGGGACGTGAAACTCTTAAAGATATACAATTTATTGGTGCGGTTGGAGGATTCAGTAATAGTGATGTTTTAGGCTCAGCCAAAGGATGGGCAGGCGCATTTAAGTACAATGAAAAAGCTAAAAAAGCATTACAAGATTTTTTCAACAGAAAAGATACGCTTTCTGTGGGTATTTGCAACGGTTGTCAACTGTGGATGGAGCTCGATCTAATTAATCCAGAACACGAGCAACATGGTAAAATGACCTACAATGATTCCAAAAAGCATGAAAGTGCATTTACATCTGTACGTATTCAAAAAAACAATTCTGTAATGTTATCCAGCTTCGAAGGGAGCACTTTGGGTGTATGGATCTCACATGGTGAAGGTAAGTTTTCATTACCTTATGACGAAAATCGTTATAATATTGTTGGAAAATATGCTTACAATGAATATCCACACAACCCTAATGGATCTGATTTTAACACAGCTATGATGTGTGATGCTACGGGGAGACATTTAGTGACAATGCCGCATATTGAACGCTCTACTTTTCCATGGAATTGGGCGCATTACCCAAATGAAAGAAACGATGAAGTGTCGCCTTGGCTTGAGGCCTTTACAAATGCCTACAAATGGATTGAGCGTTTTGAGGTAAAACACTAGGATATGAAGTTGTAATTTACAGAAATCATAATTTTAAGTTTTCTAATTTGTTAATTTTTTAAAAATCCTTATTTTGCAGAGTATCAAACACAAGCAAAAATGACAAAAATCACTCGTCTTTTCGATTTCCCTTATTATCAACTAGAACAGCATAATTTATCAGCAGCTCTTGTAAGTAAAAAAAATGGGGAATGGGTTAAAACATCAACACAAGAGTACATAGATAAAGCCAATGCACTAAGTCGTGCCTTACTTAAACTTGGGGTAAAAAAAGACGATAAAATCGCCGTTATTTCAACAACGAACCGCACCGAATGGTGTATTGTAGACATTGGTGTTTTACAAATTGGGGCTCAAAATATCCCAATCTACCCCACAATTTCTTCTGATGATTACGCATATGTACTCAATCATAGTGAGGCCACATATTGCTTTGTTTCAGATCAAGAAGTATACGACAAAGTCGCAAAAGTTAAAGCGGATACTAATCTTAAGGAAGTCTACAGTTTTGATAAATTAATTGAGTGCAAAAATTATACTGAGCTTTTTGATTTGGGTAAAGACACTAGTACCCAAAGTGATGTAGAAAAAAGAAAAGCTGAAGTCCAAGAAGAAGATTTAGCTACAATTATATACACGTCGGGGACAACGGGAAAACCGAAAGGGGTTATGCTCACCCACCACAATATTGTACAAAATATTTTAACAAGTTTGCCAAGATTACCCCTAATGGAGGGCACGACACGAGTCTTGAGTTTCTTACCCTTGTGTCATATTTTTGAGCGCGTATTAATATACATTTATCAACACGCCGGTGTATCGGTATATTTCGCGGAAAGTATAGAAACAATCGGTGCAAATGCACAAGATATTAAGCCTAATCTAATGAGTGTTGTCCCACGACTGTTAGAAAAAGTATTTAATAAAATTTATGCAAAAGGTAGTGAATTAACCGGAGTGAAAAAATCATTATTTTTCTGGGCTATCAAACTAGGAGAACGGTATGAACCTTATGGGGTTAATGGATGGTGGTATGAATTTCAACTTAAAATCGCTAGGAAACTTATTTTTAGCAAATGGCAAGCCGCTCTTGGTGGAAAATTACACACAATGGTGTCTGGAAGTGCGGCATTACACCCTCGCCTGTCGCGAATCTTTTGCGCCTCTGGAATGATGATTATGGAAGGATACGGGCTCACCGAAACCTCTCCTGTAGTAAGTGTAGGCATGCATGCAAATCAACTATTCAAAATTGGAACGGTAGGAAAACCTATATCTAACGTTGAAGTAAAAATAGCCGAGGACGGAGAAATTCTAATAAAAGGACCAAATGTAATGAAAGGATACTATAAAGATCCTGAACGTACAGCTTCAGTGATGAGTGGCGATTATTTTCATACTGGAGATAAAGGAGAAATTGATGCGGACGGTTTTTTAAAAATTACCGGACGTAAAAAAGAAATGTTCAAAACTTCTGGAGGTAAATACATTATTCCGATACTAATTGAAAATGAACTAAAAGAATCAAATTTTATAGAACAGGTAATGGTTATTGGTGAAAATCAAAAAATGCCTGCCGCTTTGATACAACTTAACTTTGAATTCATACAAGAGTGGATTGATAGAAAAAACTACGATATCAACAAAGATACAGAATCAATAATAACATCATCTTTAGTTAAAGAGCGTATTCATAAAGAAATCGATAGATGCAATAAACGATTTGGTAAATGGGAACAAATCAAAAGATTTGAACTTACCCCAGATGTTTGGTCAATTGATGGAGGACATCTTACGCCAACCATGAAAATGAAAAGAAGCGTCATAATTAAACACTACAATGCCCTTGTTCAGAATATTTACGCTGATTAAAAAAAATACATCTACTTAGTTCTCTATTTTTAAATAATACTATGCGTGCATAACTTTTTTTGTTATTTACTATGCGTGCATAATATATTTTTATATATTTGATGCAACCAATTAAATATGAAAGAAAAGACAATAGATTATGTTCTGCGTACCACATGGTTAGCAGTTCAAAAAATGTACAATGAAGAAGCATCAAAATTTGGAGCTACTATGACAACCGCTTTTACGCTATTGAGCATCGACCCTACTAAAGGAACACCCTCAACAGCACTGGGTCCAAAAATGGGAATGGAAGCTACTAGCCTTTCAAGGATTTTAAAGACTCTAGAAGAGCGTGAACTCATTGTTCGCCGCCCCAATCCAGAGGATGGCC
>JAQCJC010000139.1 GCA_027593245.1 Bacteroidota bacterium
ATTACTTTCTCATAAGTAGCATTAGATTTTGAAGGATCAATATCGAAAGTATCTACTCTAAAGTGATTTTTAAACTTTTGATAAACTGCATTTCCAACAAATCCTTGTCCTATTATTCCTATCATTTAATATTTTATATTAATGTTACTTTTGACCCCTACTGCTAGTCAAATATTTTATTTCCCTTACTATAGCTGATATCTGGGTATGTTTTTAAAAAGACGGTAAACCAGCCTGGTTCTGGAATAAAGCACCGACCAAACCGTTACCATCAAAAGCTTAAAATCAACTAAAAGCGATTGATTTTCTACATACCAGGTCTCAAGTGATGCCTTTACAGGAGCAATTTGCTGTTTATAAACTACCGCGGAAGGCTTAGCAGAATTTACCAGTATTGCCTGTTCATCCCGGAAAATAATACTGCCAAGACCCGTAATACCCGGTTTTACAGATGCGATTATTAATTGCTCTTCTTTTCTATACATTTTAAAAATCTCGGGCATCATAGGCCTTGGCCCTACAAAAGAAATGTCCCCGTTTAAGACATTAAAAAACTGGGGGAATTCATCAATCTTTGAGGCTCTTAGCAGACGGCCTAAAAAAGTAATTCGAGCGTCATTGGCCAGGGTAAGCGAAGAGCCTTTATCATCCCCCTTTAGCCTTTTCATGGTCCTGAACTTATAAAACAAAAAAAGATGCCCCGATCTGCCAACTCGCCACTGGGCTAAAATTGGCGATGACTCCCCTGACAAAACTAACATGAAAATCGTTAAAGCCATGATCGGAGCAGTTAGCACAATTGCAATAACCGCCACAAGGGCATCTAAAAACCTTTTTAAATTGTGGTATTTAAACATTAAAATATAAAAGCTGAAATGGGCCGTAATTACTTAGCCCTCTACTAGAATTTTGTACTTTTTTTCTAATAAATAAATCGCTTGACGCTTGTCTTTCCTATTTGGGGCTTTGATAAAAAAATGTTTTTTAAACTCTTGGTAAATTCTTGAGCTTAGCTCCTCCACCATTTTATTTTTACGTTTGATAATCAGATCCGAAGAGCGGTTCTGATCAAAAAAATAGTCCAACAACTCTTGGTTTTCAACCCTTCGGTTATGGGCGAGTTTTACCAAAAAGAAATATTCACTTTTTTTAATTGGGACCGAACCACCCAAATAATATAACTTTGAACGGGTAAGGGTAATTTTTTTTCTAGAAGTCTGATATTTATAAAGCAATAGCCCCCCGATTAAAAAAACAATACATCCGGCTAATATCATATTGGTTTTATCACCTGTTTTATAAAGTGTTACTACCTTATCTTGGGTGATGAGCGATGGAAGACTCATGATCTGCAAAGTAATCTCCGGAGTATTTCGGTTTTTTTGCTGCTCAATGATTTTGCCTTCAAAGGTCATTGGAATAATATCGGTGTAAAACACATCTTTAATTTCCTGGGAAATTATAATGCGATTATTTTTTATGTCGTATTGATAAAAATACGGATCCGCAGCCTTTGGTGTGCGTATGATTCTATCCTTAAAATTAAAAACCTGTTTGGGCACTCTAATATGGCTTAAAACAAGTTCAAAGGCATTTTGGGTGAGCTCAAAAGGCTCCAACCATTTTTTTTCTTTTATATCCAACCGGTAAATCATATCGGATTTGATCGGTTTTTGATTGTGGGCAAAAGTGAACTCCCCTCCAATGATATGCATCACATCATCTAGTAAAATAGCTTGGGCAGCAGAAAAACCATTTTTAGGCTCAACACCACCCAAATTCATTTTTCCCCATCCCTTTGATTTTTCATCAAAATAGGTCATGTAAGATTTAGAATTCCAAAGCCCATAACCCCCAAGGTTGAACAGCGTATCCCGATATGAAAAAATTACCGAAGCAAATTGGTTTAAATGTGGGCGTGAGTTATCAACCGCTAGTAGTCGATCTCCGTCCAATTTATAAAGATGGCCGCCCCCTGGATGGATGCCGAAAATGGAGTCTTTATGCTCTATGAAATTAACAAAATTAATTGGTTGATCTTCAAGCTCTTTAGGAAATGACCTGAAACTAGTATAGGATAACTCCCCTTCTAAATTAGAATAATAGCCCTGTTTGGTAAAAAGATAGGGCTGGTCTTTATAAATTACAAGCTCATATTGTCCGAGTAAAAAACTTAGGTCTTCCAAGGTTTTTTGAATGGAAAAAAGAGACAGTAAAAGACTAAATAAAAAGACCATTTAACTCTTGAAAAAAAAACTTACTTTAATATAATGATTTTTAAGGGTCGAAATAAACATCTATTGCTGTATCTAATTGCCCTAAGTGGCCTTTGTATGGGCCAGCAGAGAAGCTATGTTCTCGACTCGATTTCTGAGCCCTTCTTTTTTGTATTGGATCAAAACAGCAACCCAAGTTTTTACAGTAATGATCGTCATTATCATTTTGAAAACGGTCGGTTTAATTATCACCAGATCGATAATGTTTTTGATTCGATAGAGGCGGTAAAAAATAAATCCCAAGTTGACTTTTCTTTAACCCAATTAAACAACAAAAAGCTATTAACCCTAAACGGACTTGGAATTGTCATCCAATATGATGAGAATGGATTTACAAGACTGGACACTTCTGCAGAGTTAAAAAATAATTTTAGATCTAATTTTTTCACC
>JAQCJC010000140.1 GCA_027593245.1 Bacteroidota bacterium
CATAGTTACTTAATTTAGTATTCGACATCTCCTACCCATTGGCTAAATCCGCCCTCCAAATTATAGGTATATTCAAATCCCATTTGTTTCATGACGGCACAGGCCTGAGCGCTTCTAGAACCAGATCTGCAATACACAAAATAGTGCTTATTTTTATCTAGTTTCTCGAGTTCAGAAATGAATTCTTGCCCTTTATAGATGTCTATATTAAATGCATTGGGAATTCTGCCGTCTTCAATTTCTGATTCAGTTCGCACGTCCAATATTTTTGCATTAGGAGTTCCTGACAACTGGCTTACCCACTCTTCTTGTGTTAAGTTTTTCATCTTGTTGATTAGAGTTTTTGATACTATTTAGACGATTAAAAAATCCAATTGTTACACTTAAATTTTAATAGAACATCCAATGGCACGAGTTTTTGATATGGACACTTGTTTTTGTGCCAATAATGCATTTATGGCCTCTTCAACATATTTTGTATTGACCTGCTCTGCATCTTTATAGTTGTCATCAATAGCACCAATATAACGAACTATATTCAAGTCGTTGGTTTTTTCTAAAACATACACATGTGGAGTTTTAGTAGCTCCATATTGTGGAAAAATACTTTGCTCATGATCAATGAGATAGGGAAATGTAAATCCCCTTTCCTTTGCACGTTGACGCATGGCACTCAACGAATCACCAGGTTTAATTTCTATATTGTTAGGCATTATCGCAATGACTGGATATCCTTTTGAGGCATACTTTTTATTGAGAGCTTCAATTCGAGTTTCGTAGGCAACCGCATAAGGACAAGTATTACAAGTAAACACAACAATAAATCCTTTTGCATCTTTAAAATCTGAGAGCGATACAAAAGTTCCATCGATATTTTCGAGCTTAAAATCAGTAGCCGATGCACCTACATCGTAGCCGTTTTGAGCAGAGAGTAGAGCTGTTGCAAAAAAAGTGATCAGTAGAAATACATTGATTTTTTTCATGATTTTGAAGTTTTAGTTTATAAATTTTTTAACCTCTGTCAACAATTGTTCGTAAGTGAATGACTGAGGATAAAACTGACGTTTGTATTCATTATATATAAGCGTTACTGGAATAGCTCCATCCCATTTTTTATCAATTTTTGGAATCCAACTATTCATGTCAACATCATCTAAAACGATGACTTTTGATTTTAATTGCTTTTCTTCTAAAAAGGGTTTTAATTTTGTTTCAAACTGGCTAGGAAAGTCTAAACTTATAAGAATAACCTCGACTTGATCCTTGAATTCTTGTTGAAGTTGTTCAAAATAGGGTAATTCTTTAATACAGGGTGCACACCAAGTCGCCCAGAAATTGATCACATAAGTCTTGGAATCACTAAGGAATAAAAATCGCTCAATTCCTTGAAAATCATAGATTTCCAATTGATCTTGTTTGGGTACACAACTGCAAATAAGCAGGATCAAAATGGTAGCTCTAAGAAATTTCATATTCTTAAAATTTAACAAAAATTTATCAGCTAAACTACAATTTTTGAAATTAAATTTAGAACTTTGTTACACAATTAAAAAAATAACTTTTATGAAATCAATAAAACGCACTGCATTGGCATTCATTTTACTTACGCTATTTGCATTCAATTCAGAAACCATCAAAACCATCAACGTTGAAAAAAGTGTCGTCAAATGGACGGGATATAAGGTCACTGGCCAACACGAAGGAACAATTTCTTTGAAAACAGGGGTCCTTCTATACGAAGGAGAGACGCTAACGGGAGGAAAATTTGTGATGGATATGACTACCATAAATACAACAGATCTTGAAGGCGACTACAAAGCAAAGTTAGACGGACATCTTAAGAGCGATGATTTTTTTGGAGTCAGTACTCACAAATTGGCTCTTTTGAACTTCACATCCATCAAGGAAATGGACGGCAAATACGCTGTGAAAGGAGATCTAACGATTAAAGGGATTACAAATGAAATTGCTTTTGAAATGGTCGTTTCAGATGATGCTGCAAAAGCCAAATTGAAAATTGATCGCACCAAATTTGATGTAAAGTATGGTTCTGCTAGTTTCTTTGATAACCTTAAAGACCGTGCAATTTATGATCAATTTGACCTAGAGGTAAATTTAATATTCTAAATGTTCAAAAAAATATTTGTACAATAAAAAAAGCTGCTTATATTTGAACCGAAAATGAATAATAAAAAGCAAAATACTTGGTGGTGGACAACTCGATTTAAATAGTCGTGAACACCCCTCGTATATTAATATATTAAGGCCTGTCTTCACGACAGGCCTTTTTTTTTAAAAAAATGAAGACATACAAACTATATACACACTACAAAAAGATATTGGCAGATACGCTTTCGCCAGTAAGTATTTATCTTAAAATTAGAGATAAATTCCCGAACAGCATACTGCTTGAAAGTAGTGATTATCATGGGAACGACAATAGTTTTTCGTACATCTGCTGCAACCCCATAGCATCCATCACAATTCAGGGAAATTGCCTGACCAAAACATACCCCGACCAATCGAAAAATGTTTCTGAAATAAAAAATAAAGAAGTAACCCATGAAATTGACCAGTTTATTCAGCAATTTGAAACGGAAACAAAAAAGGAGTTCAAATTCATTAACAATGGGCTTTTTGGCTATACCGCTTACGACGCT
>JAQCJC010000141.1 GCA_027593245.1 Bacteroidota bacterium
GATTATTGGCAAACGCAAAGAAAGTACCAACAAAAAAACATCCCTTAACGACGCGTTAAGAGAACATAATGTAGCCGTGTAGTTTCTTATGGTAAGTGTTATTATTTCGCATTACAATAAGGTCGCGAATCTTGCGCTAATACTTGACGCACTATCAAAACAAAGTGTGTCAGGTTTTGAAGTTATCGTTTCCGAAGATGGTCAAGATGAAAACACAAAAGCATTTTTAGCTTCACATAGGTATTCTTTCCCGCTTCAACACACAATACAGGAAGATATTGGATTTCGAAAAAATCGGATATTAAATACTTCTGTTAGCGCATCAAAAGGATCATTTTTAGTGTTTATTGATGGCGACTGTATTCCACACAAACACTTTGTAAAGGCCTATCAAAATGTGGAACACAGCAATAAAATTTGTTATGGAAGACGCGTAATGTTATCTGAAAAACTGACTTCCAAGCTCCAAGAAAAAATGCAGTTTGATGGGTTTTCGATAGTAGATTTGGTTTTAGGTGGCGCAAATAAAATAAAGGAAGGTCTTTACACAAACATTTCATTAAGTACAAAAGAACGTGGACTTAAGGGTTGTAACTGGGGAATCAAGAAAGAATTACTACTTCAAATCAATGGTTTTGACGAAGCCTACGTACATGCTACTGTAGGTGAAGACGACGATGTAGAGTGGCGCCTGAAAGGAATTGGACTCACAAAACAATCCATGAAAAACAAAGCAATTGTATATCACCTAAACCACAAAAGAAGCTACAATAAAGAAGGAACAATAATTAATCACAAACTGATGCAAGAACGCATTAAGGCAAAACAGTTTGTGTGTGAAAATGGGATCGATAAAACTTAGACTATCTAAAAGAATAAATTATTCTTTTGTAAAGCCTCTGTATTCGAAAAAACAATATCTTCAAACTACCAAATCTAACTTTTCCAATCAAGCTTTTTACAGAACCTTCTAAAGAACCTTGAACAGCTATTGGTGGTTGTGACCAAAACATTTTTATAATATTTTCTTGAATACACTCGTTGTGAAACCAGTCTATAGGAACACTCATTTTTTTTGCATCTATATAATCCAAAATGTGATTTGCTCCTGAACAATCAATCAAATAAGCACCCGTCATTCTGCCACTATCTTCCAAATACAACAATCTTTTTCGCTCACGTTTGCTTTTGGGTATGTATGTTAAACGTGAGTCTTCTAGGGAAATAATAAAGTTTGTTAGCTCTCTTTCTTGAATTTCATCTAAGATTTGATCTAACAATTGATAATTTGAATAAAAACGAATATCATCTTCAATAATAAGGGCTAGCGATTGTTTGTTTTTAACAATGTCTTGATAGGCTAGAATATGTTTAAAGGCACATGATGTAGTGGCTTTAGGTCCCTTCATTTCTTCCGAAAAAAAATTGTTTAACCTTGACTGATTAAGTGTACTTATGTCACCATCAAGAACAAAATTAACATGAAATGCTTTTCCTTCAAGTTCTTTTTCAACTAGCTTTCTACGTTCAATTTCTGAACCTACATGTATGACATATGTTTGAATCAATCTTTAATTATTTTATTAAATTATAGTTTTTTGTTCCTAAAACCTTACCAAAAAAAAACATACGCTCTATCCATATAATCATTCGATATTTACGTTTTTCGTGTTTTGCTTCTGGCCTACCGATAACATTTGGCCCTGAAAAACGCAGCATATCTTTCCAGTCAAGGGTTTTAATTTTATCATGCATGACTTTTGGGTGGGTTCCCTTAAATTTTAAACAATAATCCATACGTCCGTAGTCGTAGCCTTCGTCATATTTTTCATACTCGACATTGGTTGCTGCAACACCCCTGTAAGCTTTCGCAAAATACATACGCTTTTTTCGCATCAACTTTGGCGGACGCACCCATCCGTAATGATACATATTGGCATTTAGACATGCCACATTAAGTTTAGAAGTTCCTTCTTTTTTGCGGTAGCTTTTACCATCAAAATCAGTTATGCGTCTAAACGATTGCGCATCTGCAAAAGAATGGATTTCAGGGTTGTTACGCACTATTCTTATCTCAAATGGATACCAGCAATGATCTCGGAAATAGTGATCGTAATCGCCATAAAAATGATAGTAATTAAATAAAAAACCATCAACTTCTGCGTTGTTTAAATATTGCTTGCATTTCGTGGTAATTTCATCGTAATCTTCTTCGTGAATCAATTCATCTCCTTGCAGGTACAATAGCCAATCGCCTGTGCAATGCGTCTTTGCTATATCGGTTTGATGTGCGTATTCTGTTCCACCAGTAAAGGTTTCCAAATCCCACTCGGTGTGGATAATTTTGATTTTATCTGATTGCAAACTGCTAATTTTCGCTTCTGAGTCATCATCAGCATCTCCTTTGCCAAGGGCGATTACAAATTCATCTACAATAGGCAGTGCAGATTGTATAGATTCAAGAATAGGGTAATACAATTTAGACGTATTTCGTAAAAAAGTAAAGCCACTTATTTTCATTAATCCAAAGGTAGTATTTTTATGCCTATTACTCTAAAATAGAGTAGTTTTGTCTTATGCGAATTGGATACGATGCAAAGCGAATTTTTCACAATGCCAGTGGCTTGGGAAACTATAGCCGTGATTTGGTGCGCATT
>JAQCJC010000050.1 GCA_027593245.1 Bacteroidota bacterium
AATTAGTTGCATAATTTAAAAACCATGGAGGGAAGAATGGGCTATTTCCAGTCGCATATTGTACTGGCAAAAATGGATAGAATTGTGTTGCAGCATCAAATACCCACTCACCAGTATCTTGAAATCTTTCTTGTCGAACACTAAAATCTGCTGTTCCACCAATTTGTAACCATGAATTAACTTTACTCTCAATGTTGAATCTCGTGGAATATCTTTTTACGTAAGAATTTATAAGAAGACCTCTTTCGTCTCTTAAACCAACGGAAGCATTAAAAGTTGTCTTTTCGTTACCTCCAGAAAATCCTAGCTGATGATTTTGAGATACTTTGTGTTGCCTAAGTACATCATACCAATCTGTATCATAATTGGCTTTGCCATTAGCATCAAAAAGCTCATTCACTAAATCTCCGAGAAAAGCACCTGCCCTTTTTTGTTCAGGATCTTGGTTAGCATAGTTTCCGGCTGCCCATCCCGCAGGATCAAACTTTTCAGAATTTTCCCAAGCTAATTGTTCTACCATTTGCCATTGTTCTGAATTCAATCTATCAGGCGTCGCATTAGGACCATATGAGTTTATAAAAAATTCGGAATTATAGGTAAACTTAGTTTCTCCCGATTTCCCTTTTTTTGTTGAAACTAATATCACACCATTTGCACCTCTGGCTCCATAGATAGCCGTTGCTGAAGCGTCTTTTAGAACCTCTATTGAGACAATATCTGCAGGATTAATATAATCTATTGCAGAATTACCTTGACCTTGTTTGGCTACACCCTGAGGTAGTTGAACTCCATCTACTACATAGAGAGGATCATTACCCGTATTAATTGAACTTATACCTCTAATACGAACTTTTGTTCTACCACCTGGTCTACCACTAGCTGTGTTAATTTGAACTCCAGCAACTTTTCCCGCCAAGGCTTGATTGATAGTAGCGACTGGTCGCTCAACCAATTGACTTCCTGTCACTCTTCCGACAGCTCCAGTAAGGTCAGATCTTTTCTGACTACCATATCCTATTAATACAACTTCATCTAACCTGTTTAAATCCTCTTCAAGGACAACATCTATTGAAGATAGACCGTTAACCGAAACCTCTTGGGTTTTAAAACCTAAAAAGCTAAAAATTAATGTTCCATCGTTATTTAGATTATCAATGGTGTAATTCCCATCAAAATCTGTTTGCGTTCCATTTGAAGTACCTTTTTCAACTACACTTGCCCCAATTAATGGTTGTCCATTGACATCAGAAATATTACCAGAAACTTTTTGCTGAGAATACCCCTGGGTTAAACCAGTGAATAAAATACTAACTAATAGTAATAATCTAAGAACAAACTTAGACCCAGTAAACGAACAAAAGTCGCTTTTTAAAATAATCAATTGTTTATGTTTCATGTTATGAAATATTTGGTTTTTATTGAGTTAGTAAATAAATAGTTTTAATATATACCAACATTTTATTTTAAATTATAGATTGCAACGGTATTTAAATGTTGTTTGTCATGCACCGCCTTTGACCTCTAATTTTTATGAATGTAAACATAGATTAGTTGAGTTAGAAATAAAATTAGAAAACAGTTAAGATGAGATTAATTTTGAATTAATCTTATTAATTGTGTGTTTAAATTATCAATCCCTAAAATAAAGACAATCGATATTAAAGTATTAATAATATTAAAAGTGAGGAATCCCTTAAAAAAATAAATTAAGTAAATAAGACTATAAATTAATCGATGACTAATTACTAATTAAGTTACAGGCTAATTTCATCCAATTATATTTACGCTTTAAAATAATTATACTTCATTTTAATAGAAAACTGTCAATACACACTAATGATGTTTAATTCGAAATATTCTAAAGACCAATGCAAGTGATTTTTTGTAATTCAAAGGTTTTTATATTATCAGGAATTTTCCTCTTTTTTCTTACAAACAAAACTTTAGCACAGCCTTACTCAAAGTTAGTTGAAACTCAAATAGGATCGGAGGGGAACGGCTTGGGTTGTGGTTTTAATTTTATTGGAGCTACTTATCCTTTTGGTATGATACAATTCACTCCTAGTTTCTTTTCACCTCAAAAGGGGTTTGTAGTAAATCAGCTAAGTGGTGCAGGATGCCCCCACATGGGAAACTTTCCAGTGTTGCCGCTAAGTGGAGAGCTTTCTGAATCTCCAAACGACATGAAAGCTTTTGAGAAATATAATGCTATAATTAAATCTCACGCTGGATTTCTTTCGCTACAAATGCCCAACAAAACTTTTGCCAAACTAACAGTTAATAAAAGAGCAGGGATTGCAAATTTTTCGTTTAACAGATCATATAAAAAAGGGACTGTATTAATTGGATCTGGCGTTAGTACTACAAATGTCACGAATGCCATGATTAAAATCACTTCTGATAACACTTGCGAGGGCTTTGCAGAGGGAGGAGATTTTTGTGGATCGGAAACCAATTATAAAATATATTTTACTGCTGAATTTGACAGGCCTTTTGATTCAAAAGGTACGTGGACAAAAAACAAAATATCTCAGGACTCTAATCTTGCGTTTGGTCAAAATTCAGGCGCGTACTTCACCTTTGACACAGACAAAGAAGTTAATTATAGAATTGCAATTTCATATGTGTCCATTGAAAATGCTAAAAAAAATCTTAATTCCAATACTTTAGAGGGTGGCTTTGCTGCTTACAAAGAAAACGCTGAGAAAGTTTGGAATAAAAACCTTTCAAAAATAGCGGTCAGATCACCAAGCAAAGACAGGTTAATACAATTTTACACACATCTATATCATTCTCTTATTCATCCAAACATTATTAGTGATGTGAATGGCGAGTATATGGGTGCAGACTTTAATACTCACAAAACAACCCGCAAGGACCAATATAGCTCGTTTAGTGTTTGGGATACCTACAGAACTCAATCGCAATTAATTGCAATGTTATATCCAGAAAAAAGCAGTGATATGATGCAATCTTTAGTAGATTTTGCTGAACAAAGTGGAGGTTATGGAAGATGGATTTTGGCAAACATAGAAACAGGTATTATGCAAGGAGATCCAACGCCAACTTTGATTGCTAACTCTTATGTTTTTGGAGCTAATAAATTTGATTTAAAAAAGGCATACAAACTCATGAAAAGTGGCGCAACCGTTCCCAATTCATATTCACAGAATAGAGAAATAAGGCCTTATTTAGAGCAATACATGAGTAAGGGGTTCACAAAGGCATCATTAATGTTAGAATATACTTCCTCTGATTTTGCAATTGGACAGTTTGCGCTTCAGGCTATGAAAAATAAAAAAGATGCAGGATATTTCATAAACCGCTCGCAAAATTGGAAAAATATATACAATTCAAAGAATAAGTGGCTCAATTCTAAAGACGCTAATGGCAATTGGAAAGATCTAACAGAGGATTGGACTGAAGCAACTTATAAAAATTATTTCTGGATGGTCCCCCACAATCTTAAGGGACTTATTGATACGATTGGTGGCTCAAAAATGGCAGTTAAGCGATTGGATGAATTTTTTACACGTCTAGATGCAAGATATGAAGATGATTGGTTTGCTTCAGGAAATGAACCAAATTTTCAAGCGCCATGGATTTATAACTGGACACATTCACCTTACAAAGTATCAAAGGTTATTCATAGAGTTTTTAATGAAATGTATTCTTCAGAATCAAATGGTTTACCTGGAAATGATGACTTAGGAACAATGGGCTCTTGGTATGTGTTTGCTTCAATAGGTCTTTATCCCATGATTCCAGGCATTGGAGGATTCTCTATAAATGCACCTCAGTTTGAAGAAATTTCTATTGATTTTCCAAATGGAAGACTCCTCATCGCTGGGGGTTCTAAAGACAAACATTATATAAAGTCTTTAAAACTTAATGGGAAGAACAAAAAAACACCATGGGTTCATTGGAGTGAAATTAAAAACGGAGGCACACTTAATTTTAAAACATCGAAAAATATTAACTACAATTGGGGATTAAATACTACTTCTCCAAGTTTTCAAAAAATAACAAACGAAACAATTACTTCTAAACATTAACCAAATAAGGGTGTAAATAATTATAAAAAAATGAAATCAATTCAATTAAAAGCAACTATAAAACTACTATTTATATCAATCTTCGGATTTTTTTCTTGTCAAAACCTAACCAAAGAAGACGACAACAATTTAACAAAGTTTGTGGATCCTTTTATTGGATCAGGAGGTCACGGGCATGTATTTGTTGGCGCCAATGTTCCCTTCGGCGGAGTACAGCTAGGCCCTAGTAATTTTTATAAAGGTTGGGATTGGTCTTCTTCATATCACTATACAGACTCTATAGTCAAAGGCTTGACACACCTTAATTTAAGTGGAACTGGTGTTACCGATTTAGGAGAACTTATCCTAATGCCTACCACAGGAAAACGAAAAACATGGAGTGGAGCAACACAAACCAAATTTCTTGGTCATGTAAAAAAATCATGGTATAAAACACACGGTGATAAAAAACCTGAAGAAGCCTACGCCTCTTTCTACAGAAAAGAAACCGAAGTCGCTAAACCAGGGTATTATAGCGTACAGCTAGATGACTATGATATAAAAGTTGAACTAACTGCATCCGAACGGGTAGGGATGCACAGATATACGTTTCCAGAATCCGATGAGGCAAGAATAATTATTGATTTAAGTGAGGGTAATTCTGACACATCCGTAGAAACATACCTCCACCAAATTAATGAAACCACTTTTGAAGGTTATCGTTTTTCAAAAGGGTGGGCAAGTGACCAAAGAGAATATTTTACTTTAGTTTCTTCTAAACCTATCTCTGATTTTATACTCTATGAAGAAAATCAGAAACTTGACGGAGATCAAGCTAAAGGAGTTTATACTAAGGGGATTCTAGAATTCAAAACCGAAAAGTATGAGGTAATAAAACTAAAAATGGGAATTTCGCCTGTAAGCTCTAAAAACGCATTAGAAAATATAGAATCTGAAATTCCACATTGGGATTTTGATTTGATTGCTGATAACGCTGACAGAAAATGGAACAAGGAACTTTCCAAGGTTAAAATAACAACAACTGATTTAACCAAAAAGCGAATCTTTTACACAGCTATGTTCCATACCATGATTGCACCAAATATATTTAATGATGTAAATGGAGAATATAGAGGAACGGATAAAAAAGTATATGCAGACCCCGGCTTTACAAATTACACACTGTTTTCATTGTGGGACACTTACAGGGCAGCTCATCCATTATATACCATAACCCAGCCAGAGCGAGTAAGCGACATGATTAATTCAATGTTACTAATATATGAGCAACAAGGAAAATTACCTGTATGGCATTTAAGGGGCAATGAAACGAATACAATGCCAGGGTATAGCGCTATTCCAGTAGTTGTTGATGCCTGTTTAAAAGGGTTTGAAGGTATTGATTTGGAAAAAGCATATGAAGCAGTAAAAACTACCGCTACTGGTGACTTTGAGCCTGGAGTAAAGGATTTAATGAAATACGGATATATACCCGCTGATCATGGAGCTGAGTCCGTGGCAAGCGCAATGGAATATGCAATAAGCGATTGGGGGATAGCTAAGCTTGCCGAAAAATTAGGTAAGAAAGAAGACGCGGCATACTTTGAAAAAAGAGCTAAAGGATATGAAGAATACTTTGACCAAGAAACTAGATTTATGCGAGGTAAACTTTCTGATGGTAGTTGGAGAACTCCTTTTGACCCAGTATCTGCTCTTCACCGTATTAACGACTACTGTGAGGGTAATGCATGGCAATATTTATGGATGGTTCCTCAAGATCCAGAGGGATTAATTAGCCTACTCGGCGGAGACCTACCATTTGTTGAAAAATTAGATGAACTTTTTAGTAGATCTTCTGATTTAGGGGAAGGAGCCTCTTTAGACATTACTGGAATGATTGGGCAATATGCTCATGGTAACGAACCAAGTCATCACACGGCCTATTTATATGCCTATGCAGGCGAGCAATATAAAATCGCTGATAAAGTAGATTATATAATGAATGAGTTGTATCGAGATCAGCCTGATGGTTTAAGCGGCAATGAAGATTGTGGGCAAATGTCTGCTTGGTATGTGTTGTCATCAATAGGATTTTATTCGGTGAATCCATCAAATGGAGCCTATGTTTTTGGAAGACCCTTATTTGATTCAGCAGTTATTGAATTACCAATGGGCAAAAAGTTTATCGTGGAAGCTAAAAATAACGGGGATGAAAATATATACATCCAATCGGTAACACTTAACGGTGAGCCTTACAGCAAATCATTTATAACTCATAAGAATATCGTTGAAGGGGGTACATTACGTTTCTTGATGGGACCAAAACCTAACAAAAAGTTTGCTGCTGACCAAAGTGATCGTCCAAAATCTGTTGTTTACTAATCCCCTTCTTAACTAATTAAAATTTAATTTTCCTTTAAAAGTTAATGGATGATAAATAATATTATTATACTACTAATGCTGCTATTAATTTCTTTTGAAATTGGGGCTCAGAAGGGTAGTGAAAAAATAGATAATCTTGTAGATTTAGTTAATCCTTTAGTAGGATCAGATTCTGAATTTGAGCTTTCGAATGGGAACACATACCCAGCAGTTGCAACACCCTGGGGAATGAATTTTTGGACTCCTCAGACAGGGAAAATGGGCAACGGATGGGGCTATACGTATGATGCAACTAAAATTTTAGGATTCAAACAAACACACCAACCTAGTCCATGGATTAATGACTATGCTGCCTTTTCTTTATTCCCAGAAACGGGAAAAATTATAATAAGTGAGGATGAACGTGGATCTTGGTTCTCTCACAAAACTGAGATTAGCAAACCCCACTACTATAAAGTATATCTAGCAAACTATGATGTTACAACCGAAATCACACCAACTGAGCGGGGAGCTCAATTTCAGTTTACATTTCCTGAAAGTGATGAGTCTCATGTCTTAATTGATGGGTTTTTTAAAAACTCTATGGTTAAAGTTTATCCCAAAGAACGAAAAGTAGTAGGGTATTGTAGAAATAACAGCGGCGGAGTACCTGAGAATTTCCACAATTATTTTGTAATCTATTTTGATAAAGATTTTGAAAATATCCAAACATGGAATAGAAACAAATCTAAAACATTAGATAACAATAATTTATCATCAGAATTAGTAGCTGAAGGATACCATGTTGGTGCGGTGCTAAGCTTTAAAACAAAGGATAATGAAAAAATAACAGCTAAAGTTGCATCGTCCTTTATTAGCTTAGAACAGGCAGAGTTGAATATGAAAAGAGAAATCGGCACAGACTCTTTTAATCAAACTAAAAACAAAGCTAAGCGAATATGGAACAATGAATTGAATAAAATCGAAATTCAAGGAGGCACAGACGAACAGCTTAGAACATTTTATACTGCTTTATACCGAGTTTTATTGTTCCCCAGAAAATTTTATGAGATTGACTCAAATAACAACATTGTACATTACAGTCCATATAATGGAAAAGTACTTCCCGGTTACATGTTTACGGATAATGGATTTTGGGATACGTTTAGAGCTGTCTTTCCCTTTTTCACCATCATGTATCCAGAATTTTTAAGCCAAGTCATGCAAGGACTTGTTAATACATACAAAGAAAGTGGCTGGCTACCAGAATGGGCAAGTCCGGGCCATAGAAATAGTATGATAGGATCTAATTCTGCCATTAACATAGCTGATGCGTATTTAAGGGGCATAAGGGGGTATGATATTAATATCCTTTATGAAGCGATCTTAAAAAACACAACAACCGAAGGTCCCCTCAGTTCGGTAGGACGACTTGGATATAAGCATTATAATTCATTAGGCTATATACCCTATGATGTTGGTGTAAATGAAAACGCAGCAAGAACGTTAGAATATGCATTTGCTGATTGGGCAATTTCTGAATTAGCTACGGCATTAAACAGACCCATAGATGAGGTCAAACTGTTTAAGAAAAGAAGTTTAAACTATAAGAATTTATTTGACTCCGAAATTGGTTTTATGAGAGGTAAGAATAAAGATGGTTCTTGGGCTGAGACCTTTACTCCAGACAAATGGGGGGATGCATTTACAGAGGGATCATCATGGCATTGGACCTGGTGTGTATTTCATGATCCGATTGGATTGGCAAAATCATTTGGAGGGATAGATAAAATGAGAAATCGTTTGGACGAAGTCTTTAAAGCACCGCCTACATTTAATTTTTCGTATTACGGTAAACAGATTCACGAAATAACAGAGATGATTATTAGTGACATGGGTCAGTATGCGCATGGAAATCAACCTGTTCAACACGCCATCTATTTGTATAATTGGCTTGGTCAGCCTTGGAAAACTCAGATGCTTTCAAGAGATGTTATGAAAAAGCTCTACACTCCTTACCCTGACGGATTGTGCGGCGATGAAGATAATGGTCAAACATCTGCTTGGTATGTTTTTTCTGCTATTGGAATGTATCCTGTAGCTCCTGGAACAGGAGAGTACGCTATTGGAAGCCCCTTGTTTTCAAATGTTAAACTTCATCTTGAAAATGGAAATACTTTTGAGATTAAGGCTAATAATAACACCTCTGAAAATGTATATATTGATTCCATTTTGAAAAACAATATAAGCTATAACTTAAATTATTTTCTTTACGATGACATTATGAATGGGGAAGTATTTTCAATGGAGATGACCAAAACTCCAAATTTAGAGCGAGGGAAAAGCAAAAAATCTAGGCCATTTTCAATAAATAATTAATGTAGTTGTAGTTTAACTACTCAGCAAAAAAAAGGAGTTTTATATAGAAAAAGAATATGGCCAATAAAATTTATTTTAGTTTAATACTTTTTTTGTTTTTTTTGCCCCTTTTCACACTGCAAGGGCAAAACACAACAGATTCTCTAGAGCTAAATCCTCTATTCTCAGACCACATGGTTCTTCAACAAAAATCTAACGTAAACCTCTGGGGAACTTCAGAGCCAACTAATGAGATTACTGTTACGAGTAGTTGGGGGAAAAAAGTAAATACAATCGTTGACAAGGCGGGGAACTGGAGTGTTTCACTTGAAACGCCAACCGCAGGTGGCCCATATAAAATTCAAATACAATCAGAGAGATACCAAAGAATAATAAACGATGTGCTAATTGGCGAAGTGTGGTTAGCCTCTGGTCAATCAAATATGGAAATGACATTATTGGGTTGGCCTCCAAATGACATCATAAATAATGCAGAGGAAGAAATTGCAAAATCAGCAAACTCACAAATCAGGATGTTTAATGTAGAGAAACAGATTTCGGTAAACCCCTCTAAGGATATCACAGGTAGCTGGAAAATTTCAAGCCCTAATGAGACGAAATATTTTAGTGCATCAGCATATTTCTTTGCTAAAGAATTATATAAAAAGCTCAAAATTCCTATTGGAATTATTCATTCAAGCTGGGGAGGTACCCCAGCTGAGTCATGGTCGAGTAAAAAGGCAATAGATACTTTTGATGAATTAAAAAAAATAAAATATTCTATAAGTACCTCTGCCGAATATCAAAGTGAATTAAGATGGTTTTCACAGTTTAAACAATTAGAAATGCCTAAAACGGATGAACAATGGGTAAGCTTTAATTTAAATGACGACAACGCTGCAAAACCAAGCTTTGATGACAGTGAATGGAAAGAAATGCACTTACCGGGAATTTATGACAATAATATAAATGGGGGTGAATTTGATGGAGCGGTTTGGTTTAGAAAAAAAGTAATCATCGAAGATGTAACTACTGATTATACTCTTACGATTGGAGCTGTTGATGATATGGATGAAACGTATGTTAATGGGCACAAAGTAGGAGGCCTTATCGGAATTGGATATTGGAATAAAAAAAGAGTGTTTAAAATACCCAAGTCAATTCTAAAAAAAGGGGGTAACTCAATTGCATTGAGAGCAATAGACCTAGAGGGCAGAGGTAAGATATTAGCCCCAATGACATTAAGCGCTAAGAACAATATTCAAATCTCATTAAGTGGTGATTGGAAATATAAGATAGTTGCGGAATTGCATAACAAAAAGTTTCACGTATATGGTTTTGATGTAATGGATTTCAACACTAGAACTGTTACTAAAAAACTAAACCCAGGAGTTCCAACAGTTCTTTATAATGGAATGATAAACCCCTTAGTGCCTTATACCATTAAAGGAGCAATATGGTATCAGGGAGAATCAAATGTTGGGCGTGCTGATCAATATCAAAAACTGTTTCCAGCGATGATTAAAGATTGGCGTGAAAAATGGAATTATGACTTTCCTTTTTATTATGTTCAAATTGCACCTTTCCAATACAACATCAATAAAGATCCATATTCTGATAAATCCCAAAAGTTAAGAGAAGCACAAAGACACACCTTAAAGTTGAAAAACACAGGAATGGTTGTTACTCTTGATATAGGTAACTTTAACAACATACACCCATCTAACAAACAAGAAGTTGGAAATAGATTAGCGAGATTAGCGCTATACAACGATTATGATATTGACATCATCCCGTCTGGACCCATATTTCAAGGACTTAAAGCAGATGGAGACAAATTAATTCTAGAGTTTTTAAATCCTGGTAGTAATCTCGTATCAAAAGGGGATTTGTTGGGATTTGAAATAGCTGGTTTGGACAAAAAATATGTTTTTGCCAATGCTCAAATAATTGATAATACAGTTGAGCTGAAAAATGATAGTATTAAAAATCCCGTATATGCGCGATATGGATGGAGAGATAAGGCAGTGCCAAGTCTTTTTAATCTAGAGGGTCTTCCTGCATCTTCGTTCATACATGAAGAATAAAAATGCAAATTAAGCAACAAGCAAACTCGGTAATTATACGTTTTTTTGTAAAATATCCCTAAAAGTTTGATTAAACTCTTCTCCAGTTATTCTACTGTAGTTCACAACAAAATAATTAAAATACTTTTTTGCCTTACCGCTCATGTTCATTTTCATTAAAGAATGTGTTTTATATAAAAACGCATCCATATTTAAAGGGTCTATGTTGAGCAAAATTTCTGTGAGTGGAATAACATCTGAATATTCTTTGCTGTCATAAAACCTTTTCATTTCGTTTGGAATTATTCCTAGAACTTCAAACTCAAAATTTCTTTTAAATGAATCAAAATGCTCGTCATTTATAAACTCTAAAAACTTACCTCTATTTAAAGTTGTTACCATCCTTGATAACGATTTTTCGTCAACGATGTTATTTTTATAGAATTCTAATTCTGAAATAAATGCAAAATAATCACAATAAAACTCATCGCTACATTCAAGAATAAATTTCCTGTTAGAATAAATAATATCTAAACCCTCAAAATCACTCAAAATATTTCTCAGTTGATTCATCGCTACATTTTTCAGGTTTTTAGCATTCTTGTCGGTGCTATCGGGCCACAATATTGAGTGTATTTGCTCTGATGAAATACCTTTGGACTGAAGTTTAGTACTGTTAAACACAAATAACAGGAAGAGTTTCAAAATTTTAGGGCTGAATAGGTGTGTAATATCTTTTCCCTTTGAATCTATCGAATTAAAAACACCAAACAGGTATATTGCATTTGGCTTTGTGACAATTACCTCTCTTTGACTTTCATATTTTAAAGTTTTTTCAATTTGCTTTCCGATTTTAATTTTACCTCTTCTTTTAATTATATAAATGAGTAATATAAGAGCGATTAACAATAAAACAACAAGGTATATAGTGCTATTAAAAATAGTTGAAAAAGCTCTATTGTTGCTTCTTTGTTGAATTTCATCTTTTGAAACTGGAGGAGAGCTTAAAGAGTAAATTTTAACCGAACTCGACCCATCATCATTAAACTCTTGCGTTGTCGCGTATAACTCATTGGTTGCCTTGTCAAAATAGAGGTTGGCGTTCGTGCGGATGCTTTCTGAATTCATTGGAATGGAATCTCCTAACTTGCCGTAAGTGCCATTTTTTATTGAATACTTATACAAATGCAGTGAAGTTGAAGAAATGTACTCAGGGTAGCTTAAATTATAGAATGCAGTGGAATCACTGTTAATTACCAGATTCCTAGATGAAACCATATTTACCCCATTTCTATAAATCGCCCATAATTTTTCAATATTTCTTTCTTTAAAGTCAATCAAATAACAATCGTAATAATACGTTTTACCAACACTTTGCTCTCCAGTTTTATTACCTTGACCCCCAAACAATAAGGCTTTGTCATCATTTAACTTTACAATACCCGAAAAGAACCTGGGGTCTATTATATCACCTTTAAAACTTATCTCCTCCCAAGTATTAGTTTTAATGTCATAGGAATTAAATTTATTTGAAAATTTGAAATACCCGTAGCCACCAAAAATCATAATTTTTTTATTCTTTTGATCGAAGATGGCGTTATGATGGTGCGTGTATTTTGAACGCTCCGAAGTACTTAAGGATTTCCAGTTATTGGGATTTTCTATATCTATCTCCACAATGGAAGAGGTACCTTTAGGTATATCAAACAACTCATATACATAAAGCTTGTTGTCAGCGCTGTCAAACAAACTATTACCAAGGCGCATAGATATGTCTAGCTTGTTTTCAAAGCTAACATCACTAGTAACTTCATTTTTATAGTTATATAATTTTAAGCTATCCTTATTTTGAAATATAAATCTGTGCTGATTTTGATCAAAAGAAATAGAGGTTACTTGCTTAAAGTCAAAAGAATTTCTAAGTTTCCAAAAATAAGACTCTTTAATAAGCCAGTTTCCATTTTTAACATTCCCATAAACATATCCTTTCGAATCATATACCTTTTCTCCTTCACTCTCATTAAAACCAAAAAAATAAATACTTCTATTGTTTTCGATATTTAAATCTCTAATTGCCATGGCCGGCACATCTATGACGCTGAGATGTTTGCCAAAATATATTTCAGGCTCAATAATGGGATCAAAATAATATTCATTAGTAGAATCTTTATTATCTTCTATCTCTAAAAATATTTTTTTCGACACATAACTAAAATGAAGGCCCACATTTATCCACCTCTTAGTGCTTAAAACTTCTTTTAGCAAGGGAATAGTTATGAGAGTATTCACTCCTTCTAAGTTTAATTTTAGCTCTCCATAATTTTCGTCATTACCAACATATACAAGAGAGTATGAAATCGAATTATTAACGTCTTTTACATTTAATATATATCCAAACGTATCCAAGTTTTGAATAGATAACTTAAACTTGATTTTAAAGTCACTTTTAAATGTTGGCTGCTTGTACCTAAACACATTATAGGATGTTCTATCCATTATAGCTTGATCACTTGAATTAAAACTAATCCCTTGTGCACTCGCTAAAAAAAGCTGAAATACTAAAATTAACGATAGAACAGAAATGGTTTTGTTTCTTAAATGGAAAACCATAGGCATTAAGAATTGATACATTACACAAGTGCCAAATTAACATTAGTTAAATTTAGATAAATTTAAAATTAAATATTTAAACCATTAAATTAATTTACAATTAGTATTAGATTAAGAATATGATTAATTAGTTAATTTAAACTAAAAATTCCAAAAAGAAGTGTGATTAGTCCGTTTACTTAATTTTCTTGTATTAGTTTTATTGAACCTAATTATCTGTTAATGAACAAGACAGCTCAATTTATTGTTGTTTTTTTAATTCCATTTTTTGTATTTGCATCAACTGCTGACACGATAAGGGTTTACAGTAAATCCATGGATAAGCTCATTCCGAATATTGTTGTGCTACCCGAAAGCTATGCACCCACACAGCAATATCCTACCTTATACTTACTTCATGGGGCAGACGGAGACTATACCGATTGGCTTTCCTTAGTACCACAGATAAAGTATTATGCTGATTTATACAACATCTTAATTGTTTGCCCAGACGGAGCATCAACAAGCTGGTATTTTGACAGTCCCATTGACGAATCATTTAGATATGAAACTTACATTTCACAAGAACTTACCAGATTTATTGACGATAATTACAATACTATTTCGCACAAATCAGCTAGGGCTATTACTGGCTTAAGTATGGGTGGTCACGGTGCGTTTTATCTTGCATTTAAACATCAAGATTTATGGGGAGCAGCAGGAAGCATGAGCGGAGGAGTTGACATACGTCCTTTTCCAAATAATTGGGACTTGCCTAAACGATTAGGCACTTACGAAAACCACAAAGATTTTTGGGAAAAAAACACGGTTATTAATCTAGTACATAAACTTCGAGGAGGCAACTTAAAGCTCATTTTTGATTGCGGGGTTGATGACTTCTTTTACGACGTTAATAATGCACTTCACAAAAAACTTATGGAAGAAAATATACCCCACGATTATATTCAACGACCAGGCGGTCATTCTTGGGATTACTGGGCGAGCGCACTTAAATATCAACTTCTTTTTTTTAAGGACTTCTTCGAAAGTCAAAACGGACATTTATTAATAAATAAAAATACTAATTAAACACTTATACAATGTCAAAAAACTATACTCGCAGAGAAACATTTAAGACACTAGGTTTAGCGCTTGGTTCAGTCCTACCACTTTCCCTTTTAGCCCAAGACAAAAACGGAAACACCCTTCATCTTCCATCCAAGGAGAGCCAAAAAACCACAAAGACTATTACAGCAATTACCCTTGGTGCTGGCGATAGAGGTAATATTTATGGAAATTACGCCCTAGCTTACCCGAATCAGCTTGACATAATTGGAGTTGCAGAGCCAATGAATATACGTAACGAACGCTATGCTGTAGCCCACAACATTAAGAACAATTACCGCTTTGATACTTGGGAAGATGTTTTTGAACGCCCAAAGTTTGCCGATGCTATTATTATTACTACGCCAGATGCTTTACACTATGGTCCATGTATTAAAGCCCTTGAAATGGGCTATGATGTATTGCTTGAAAAACCCATTGCTCCCACAGAAAAAGAGTGTAAGGATATTTTACAACTAGCCCAAAAAACGAATCGAATTGTAGCAGTATGTCACGTGCTGAGGTATGCCCCCTATTTTCAAAAATTACATTCATTAATAAAAGATGGTGCTATTGGAAAACTTGTGTCACTCCAACATTTTGAGCCCATACAGCATGTGCATATGAGTCATAGTTATGTACGCGGAAACTGGCACGATAGTAAAGCCACTACACCTATTATTCTAGCAAAAAGCTGTCATGATCTTGATATCATGCGTTGGTTGGTAGATAGTCCCTGCGAACAAATTAATGCCTTTGGAGATTTGACTTGGTTTAAGAAGGAGAATGCTCCTGAAGGTAGCACAGAGCGCTGCATTGACGGTTGTGCAGTAGAAAAACAATGCCCTTATTCGGCGAAGCGTATTTATTACGATAAAAAAACTTGGTTGCATCACTTTGATTTGCCAGAAAATCCTGACTTACATCCAGAGGCCATAATGAAATATTTACGGTCATCTAATTATGGGCGTTGTGTTTATCGTATAGAAAACGACCAGCCTGATCATTATGCTATGAATCTTAAATTTAAGAATGGGGTCACAGCTACTTTTAATATGGAGGCTTTTACTTCTTATCACGGTCGCCGTACAAGAATTATGGGTTCCATGGGCGATATTGTTGGAGATATGGAATCATTCACGTATACAGATTTCCGTACAGGGCAACAGCAGCATTGGTCTCATAGTTCCGATTCACATGGTGGTGGCGATTGGCGATTGGTGTCCGATTTCCTTGCTGCTGTGGACTCACGTGACCCTAACATGCTCACTAGCACTATTGATGCTTCGGTAGAAAGTCATCTAATGGGTTTTGAAGCAGAGAAATCACGGCTGAACTCCTAAGATAATTTCTCAATTTGTAGTTGAGGTATGTTTTTAGATAATTCATACTTGGTTTAATCATTTTTATAAATCCAAGACTTATACATTGATATGATCTTTCAAAAGAAGAATTTCAAAAAGCCAAAATGAGATGCCAAAACCTTATAGATGAGCTAAGGGAAAAAGAAAAATAGTTGGAGAAAAAACAAGAAGTTTTTCAGTTGTATAAAAACGGGCTTAAAGGACTTGAAAG
>JAQCJC010000142.1 GCA_027593245.1 Bacteroidota bacterium
ATTAACCCCCCTGCTTGCTCAAAAGCACCCCAAAAAACAATAATAATCAAGAATGATAAAAACATCACTAGCATTCGATCTCTTTCAATCTTAGTTAACGGAGTTTTCATAAGTTCTTTGTTTGGAGAATTTTGGGCTCCGATGAATTCACCAACACCTTCAAGGTATTTTAATCCATAAAAATAAACCAATTGACCTAAAGCCATTCCTATACCTGCTAAGCCAAAGCCATAATGCCAACCATACTTGGCAGCAACTATACCAACAAGAAGAGCACCTAGGAAAGCACCAATATTGATTCCCATGTAAAAAATATAAAATCCAACATCACGTTTAGCGTCTCCTTTTATATACAGCCCTCCTACCATAGTAGAAATATTAGGTTTTAAAAACCCCACTCCAACTACAATCAGAAACAGACCTGAGAAAAAAGCCCATTGTGCATCAACAGCTAAAGTACCATGACCTAAACAAAGTAATAATCCACCAATCATAACTGCCTTTTTCTGACCAATATATTTGTCAGCAACCCAACCTCCTGGAATAGACATGAGATATACAAGCATCGTGTAAGTTCCATAAAATGATAATGTTTCTGTATTTGACCATCCATAACCGGATTGAGGATCGTTTAATAGCACTGGAGCTGCTAGAAATAAAGTTAATATTGCACGCATTCCATAATAGGAAAACCGTTCCCACATTTCTACGAAAAAAAGCACATATAATCCTGCTGGATGTCCAAAAAATTGTTTCTGTTGTTGAAGTTCTGTTGTTGACATAATAATTCGTATTTATTTGGTTAGTTATTTTTTTTGTTTGTGTTAGTTTTCAATTTTATCGCCTAAGGTTTTTGAAATAAAATTAGTCATTTTCTTATAGAGGTGTAATCGCGTATTACCTCCGTAGATCCCATGATTTTTGTCGGGGTAAATCCCCCATTCAAACTGTTTATCGGCCTGAATTAGGGCTTCGACCATACGCATAGTGTGCTGCAAATGCACATTATCGTCTCCTGAGCCATGAATCAACAAATAATCCCCTTCCAATTTTTCAGGATAATTGAAGGGTGAATTGTCGTCATATCCACTAGGATTCTCTTGGGGTGTACGCATATAACGTTCGGTGTAAATGGTATCGTAAAAACGCCAACTTGTGACGGGGGCAACGGCAATAGCCATCTTAAAAATGTCACTGCCTTTAAGCAAACAATTGGTACTCATATGACCACCATAACTCCAGCCCCAGATGCCTATGCGTTCTTCGTCAATATAAGGTAATTGGGCTAATGTTTTGGCTGCTGCAATTTGGTCTTCTGTTTCATATTTTACCAAATTTAAATAGGTGACTTTCTTAAATTCAGCCCCTTTATAGCCAGTCCCTCGACCATCGACACAAACCACAAAATAGCCCTGTTGCGCCAACATTTGATACCAATAGTCGTTGGTGCTGTTCCAACGGTTGGCCACTTGCTGAGAACCTGGTCCAGAATACTGATACATCAGCATAGGATACTTTTTATTAGGGTCAAAATCAACAGGTTTAATCATCCACATATTGAGGTCATTCCCATTGATGTTAATGGTGCTAAATTCTTTTTTGGAAGTCCGGTAATTGCCTACTTTTTGCGCAACCTTGTCATTGTCTTTTATACTTTTTAAGACCGTACCATCTTTAGCATTGTTGAGGGTATACTCGGGTGGGGTGGTCGCACTCGAAAAGGTATTGATATAATAGGTGAAATCAGCACTAAAAGCCGCTGCATTGGTTCCTTCATTATTGGATAGTCGTCTTTTGTTTTTACCATTTAAACCAATGCTGTAGATATCTCTATTGATTGATCCATTTTCTACAGATTGATAGTATATCCGTTTTGAATTTTCGTCGTAACCGTAGTAGGCCGTAACTTCCCAATTGCCTTTTGTGACTTGTTTGATAAGCTGACCTGTTTTGCTGTAGTGATAAATATGATTAAACCCATCTTGTTCGCTGGTCCAAATAAAACTATTGTCTTTCAAAAAGGTTAAATTATCCGTGACATCCACATAGGCCTTATCGGTTTCTGTAAGAAGGATTTTGGAAGTTTTGGAGTCTGTATTAATGGCCCACAAATCCAATTCATTTTGATGACGATTGAGGAATTGGGCGCTTAAAATAGCTGCAGCATTGGTCCACTTGATGCGTGGAATATAAAAATCGGTGTAGGCTTTATCTACCTTAACTTCATTGGACGCTTGTGCTTTAAAATCATAAACATGTAAGGACACAATTGCATTTTTCTCACCCGCCTTTGGGTATTTAAATACCTGTTGAGTTTGGTACAAACCCTGTCCATAGACATCCATTGAAAATTCAGGCACTTCGGCTTCATCAAATTTTAGATAAGCAATTTTTTGGCCATTACTATTCCATTCAAAAGCCCGAACAAAAGCAAATTCTTCTTCGTACACCCAGTCGGTTATCCCGTTGATGATTTTATTTTTTTCTCCATCAAATGTAATTTGTGTCGTGGTATCTGTTTCTAAATTTTTGATGAAAATATTGTTTTGAAATCCATACGCCACTTTAGATCCATCTGGAGAAAAGGTG
>JAQCJC010000051.1 GCA_027593245.1 Bacteroidota bacterium
AAATATAAAACCCTTTTTCCGTACACACAATAGTTTTTAAATTAATTTTGAAAAAAAATTAAAGGAAGTTTTTGTAAAATTACTCTGTTAGAACACAAAGTGTGTATAATATACTAAAAATGAGAACTTTAGAATACTTAATGATTTCAAAACTAGAAATAATTTACCACTAAGTTATGATGTAAGTTATTGTTTAAGAATAGATATAAACTTATATTTGCCCTCCATATAATGATTTTATGATACACATTACTTTACCCGATGGAAGTATTCGCTCATATAAAGAGCAATTAATGGTTATGGATGTTGCCAAGGACATCAGTGAAGGTTTTGCTAGAAATGTTATTTCAGCAAGCTTTAATGATCAGGTGGTAGAAACATCAACAGTTTTAAATACTGATGGGAAACTTGTTCTGTACACATGGAGAGAGAGTGAAGGTAAAAAAGCATTTTGGCATTCTAGCTCACATGTTTTAGCTCAAGCTTTAGAAGCATTATATCCTGGCGTAAAGTTATCTATTGGGCCAGCTATTGAAAATGGGTTTTACTACGACGTCGATCTGGGTGATGTTTCAATTTCTGATAAAGACTTTAAGAGAATCGAGGATAAAATGCTTGAAATTGCTCGAGATAAACACGATTTCACAATGAGATCAGTATCTAAAATGGAGGCGTTAAAAAAGTATAAAGACGAAGAAAACCAGTACAAAGTAGAACTAATCGAAAACCTTACGGATGGTGAAATCACTTTTTGTGATCATTCAACATTCTCGGATTTGTGCCGCGGAGGACATATACCAAACACAGGAATTATCAAAGCGGTTAAGATATTAAGCGTTGCTGGTGCGTATTGGCGAGGAGATGAAAATAACAAACAATTAACTAGAGTTTATGGAACTTCCTTCCCTAAGCAAAAAGAACTTAAAGAATATTTAGCCTTATTGGAAGAAGCTAAAAAGCGTGATCACCGAAAGCTCGGTAAGCAATTGGAATTATTTACTTTTTCAAAAAAAGTCGGCCAGGGTCTTCCCTTGTGGCTTCCTAATGGTGCGGCGCTGCGTTCGCGCTTAGAGGATTTTCTGAAAAAAGCTCAAATGAAAGCTGGTTACGAGATGGTTGTTACTCCACACATTGGTCAGAAAGAATTATATGTTACATCGGGGCATTATGAAAAATATGGCGAAGACAGTTTCCAAGCGATAAATACACCCAAAGAGGATGAAGAGTTTTTATTAAAACCAATGAATTGCCCACATCATTGTGAAATTTACAATGCAAAACCATACAGTTACAGGGAATTACCAAAACGCTATGCTGAATTTGGTACAGTTTACAGGTATGAACAAAGTGGAGAATTACATGGGTTAACACGAGTTAGAGGCTTTACTCAAGATGACGCACATATTTTTTGCAGACCAGATCAACTAGATCAGGAGTTTAAAAATGTTATTGATCTTGTACTCTACGTTTTCAGATCACTAGGTTTTGAAAATTTTACAGCTCAAGTTTCTGTTCGAGATTCATACACGCCAGAAAAGTACATAGGCCCTGTAGAGAATTGGGAAAAAGCAGAGCAAGCCATCATCAATGCTGCAGAATCTAAAGGCTTAGATTTTGTTGTTGAATCTGGAGAAGCTGCCTTTTATGGGCCTAAATTAGATTTTATGGTTAAAGATGCTTTAGGAAGAAGTTGGCAACTGGGAACCATACAAGTAGATTATAATCTACCAGAGCGTTTTGATTTAACCTACAAAGGTTCAGACAATGAACTGCACAGACCTATAATGATCCACCGCGCTCCTTTTGGAAGTTTGGAACGATTTGTTGCAATTTTGCTTGAACATACAGGTGGAAATTTCCCACTTTGGTTAATGCCAGAACAAGCCGTAATACTCACCATCAGTGAAAAATATGAGAAATACGCCGAAAAAGTTTTAAATTTGTTAGAAAATAACGAAATTCGCGGCCTCATTGACAATAGAAATGAAACTATAGGTAAGAAAATTCGGGATGCCGAAATGAAAAAAATACCCTACATGATCATTGTTGGCGAGCAAGAAGAACAAACCGAAACACTCTCTGTCCGCCAGCACGGTGGTGAAAATTTAGGAGCAATTAAAGTTGATGAATTTTCAACAATCATAGAGCAAGAGATTAAAAAGACATTAAAAGAATTTTAAGTTTAACTAAAAAATAAAGTCATAGCAATACGTAGACGAAGAAGCAGAGGCCCAATGCGGGTCATAAGAGAAGACAAGCACCGCATCAACAGAAAAATAACTTCTGAAGAATTGCGCTTGGTTGGCGACAATGTTGAAGTTGGAGTGTATAAACTCTCCGCAGCACTAGCTCTTGCCAATGAACAAGGATTAGATCTTGTAGAAATCTCTCCAAAAGCTGTACCGCCAGTATGTAAAGTAATGGACTATAAAAAGTTTCTTTACGAACAAAAGAAACGTGAAAAAGTATTAAAATCTAAAGCCGCAAAAGTAGTGGTAAAGGAAATCCGTTTTGGACCAAACACAGATGACCATGATTATAACTTCAAGAAAAAACACGCTGAAAAGTTTTTGAAAGAAGGTGCAAAATTGAAAGCATTTGTGTTTTTTAAAGGACGTTCTATTATTTTTAAAGAACAGGGTCAAATTTTGTTATTGCGTCTAGCGCAGGACTTAGAAGATCTTGGTAAAGTAGAACAAATGCCAAAACTTGAGGGAAAACGTATGATTATGTTTATCGCCCCAATTAAAAAGTAAAAATAAAAGCGAATAACTAAATAAAAAAGCAGAACATGCCAAAAATGAAAACAAAATCTAGTGCCAAGAAACGCTTTAAGCTTACTGGCTCTGGAAAAATCAAAAGAAAGCATGCGTTTAAAAGTCACATTTTAACAAAGAAGTCCAAAAAACGCAAGCTAGCCCTAACGCACAGTACTTTAGTACACGAGAGTGACGAGGCAAACATCAAACAACAACTACGTTTAAAGTAATCGTAATTTAGGTAACATTAATTTTTAACCATGGAGTTTGGCCAAATTTAGAAAGATCCTGAAATAGAACTAGGACGCCAACTACAAAAACAGAAACATTATGCCAAGATCAGTAAATTCAGTGGCCAAAAGAGCCCGCAGAAAAAAAGTCCTAAAACAAGCCAAAGGCTATTTTGGACGACGTAAAAACGTATGGACTGTTGCAAAAAATGCAGTGGATAAAGCCATGCTTTATGCGTATAGAGACCGTAGAAATAAAAAAAGAACTTTTCGTGTCCTTTGGATCATGCGTATTAACGCCGGTGCTAGACTACACGGAATGTCTTATTCGCAATTTATGGGAAAACTTAAAGCTAATCATATCGACCTCAACCGCAAGGTTTTAGCCGATTTAGCTATGAATGATCCTAAGGCCTTTGAAGCCATAATACAGAAGATAAAATAGGCACCTGCCTGATTAATAACAAATTATTCGCTAAAAAAACCTGCTTTATTAAAGCAGGTTTTTTTTTGGATTTAATCATAACAGCAAATCACTAAAGTTTTTTGTTTTCAACGACGATTGGGCATGCCAGCAGCTGTTTTTCAAAATATAATTCAATTGAACAAATGT
The DNA here is from genome assembly GCA_027593245.1 of Bacteroidota bacterium. Classification (GTDB taxonomy): domain Bacteria; phylum Bacteroidota; class Bacteroidia; order Flavobacteriales; family Flavobacteriaceae; genus UBA3537. Next base: position 3,603 of record JAQCJC010000051.1, read on the forward strand.
TGGCGAATTAATATCATTTGAAATTAAGTTTTTTGTTTTTTCTTTTTTGCAGCTGGAAAGAGGACATTATTTAGAATGAGTCGGTATCCTGGAGAAGTCGGGTGTAGTTCCAACTCTGTTTTTGGATCCCCAACTCTATGGGTATAGTCTTCAGGGTCATGGCCTCCATAAAAAGTGAAAAAACCTTTTCCTTTTATACCGTGAATATAGCGGGCTTCATTATTGAGTTTATTTTCACCCAAAACCAAAATGTCAGACTTAATCTGACTACGATTGTATGCTGTTGTTTGCCCCATGAACCCCTTAACAAGTGCTGTATGATTTTGATTAAGCATAGTTGGAACAGGGTCCCATTTAGCAGAGTATTCCATAAGTGAAAAATAATCCGATTCTTTTGGGATTTGGCGCAGAGCTGTTTGATCAATAGAGGAAAACTCATAGACATTAGGATCACGTTCAATAACAAATTCTTTAAAGGCAAAAGTCGAATTGAAATCGAGCTGTAATTGATAATTTGGGGTGGTTCCATCCCCATCAAACATTGGTTCACAAATATCGAGTTGTTGAGCCGCTAAAGCAATGTCAAAACTATCCGTAGCACTACACATTGCAAACATAAATCCTCCGCCCAATACATATGCTTTTATCTTTTGAGCCACAGCTAATTTAGCCTCAGACACTTTTTTAAATCCTAAATCATTCGCAAGGGTTTCGGCATTTTTCTGCTGTTCAATATACCACGCAGCATTACGGTATGCTCTATAGAACTTACCGTATTGACCAGTAAAATCCTCGTGATGCAAGTGTAACCAATCATACAAAAGAAGAGCATCATTAAGCACTTCAGTATCGTAAATAACATCATAAGGAATTTCCGCATAAGTAAGAACTAAAGTCACTGCATCATCCCACGGCTGTTTCCCACTTGGAGAGTATACAGCGATTTTTGGTGCTTTCTCCAATAGTACAGCATTCATATTTTTACTAGGACTTCCAATGTCATCTAAGATTTCTGCTGTTCGTGAATCACTGATAAGTTCATAAGAAACACCTCGAATAAGACACTCGTTCTGAATACGTTTTGAATCAGATACCAAAAATGCACCACCACGGTAATTCAGCAACCATTTTACTTTTTGATTTTGCTCAATCAGCCAGTATGTAATTCCATAGGCTTTAAGGTGGTTTTTCTGTGTTTTTGCATCCATCGGAATGAGGATATAACTAGCAAATGAATTTGTGAAAAAACAAAGAAAAAAAACCAACAAGATAGACTTACGCTGCATTGACTATTCCGTATTTAGAATTAGTATGGTGTATCGTCATCCGGAGGGCCAAATGCATCATTCGGATCCATTTGAATGGAGTTGTCTTCAGCAAAGGTATCGTCATTAGCAGCGGCGTTCATTTTGGAGTGGAACTCAGCATCAAAAGGAGAATCAAAATTATCTAGATTATCGAATTTACCAAGATGTCCGATAAATTTTAACCTAATGCTATCGAGTCCTCCATTTCGGTGTTTTGCTATTATAAACTCAGCTTGACCTTCACAAGGTGTGTGTTCTTCGTCATCCCATTCTTCTATTTTATAATATTCCGGTCTGTAAATGAAGGATACAATATCAGCATCTTGCTCTATAGCACCAGATTCTCTCAAATCAGAAAGTAACGGGCGCTTACTTCCACCTCTCGTTTCAACAGCCCTAGAAAGCTGAGAAAGAGCTATAACAGGAACGCTAAGTTCCTTAGCCAAAGCTTTAAGATTACGAGAGATCATAGAAATTTCTTGTTCTCGATTACCAGTTTTTTGGCTGCCCGCCGCCGTCATTAGTTGAAGATAATCAACAACAATAAGCTTAATGCCATTTTGTGAGGCCAAACGTCTGGCTTTTGCACGTAAATCAAAAATAGATAATGATGGGGTGTCGTCTATGTAAAGTGGTGCTTTCTCAAGGGATTTTACTTTTACATTGAGTTGTTCCCATTCGTGTTTTTCAAGTTTACCTGTTCTCAATTTCTCTGAACTAAGTCCTGTTTCGGATGAAATCAAACGCGTGATTAACTGAATAGAAGACATCTCCAAAGAAAAGAATGCTACAGGAATATTTTGGTTTACGGCAATATTACGTGCCATAGAAAGCGTAAGTGCTGTTTTACCCATACCTGGTCGAGCGGCCACAATTATAAGATCACTTTCTTGCCAGCCAGACGTGAGTTTGTCTACTTTGTCAAATCCAGAGGGTATCCCACTTAACCCCTCTTTATTGGATATTTCTTCAATTTTTCGTTTGGCTTGAAACACCAAATCTTGAGCCGTTTCTGTTGATTTTTTTATATTGCCTTGCGTGACATCATATAGTTTTGACTCCGCTTTATCAAGCAGGTCAAAAACATCTTTGGTTTCGTCAAATGAATCTTCAATTATTTCGTTAGAAATCTTAATTAGACTGCGCTGAATAAATTTTTGTAATATAATGCGTGCATGAAACTCAATATGGGCAGAAGATGAAACTTTTTGAGTGAGTCCAATCAGGTAAAAGTCACCACCAACAATGTCTAATTTTTGGCTCTTTCGAAGTTGAGAGGAAACCGTTAAAAGGTCAATGGGTTGGCTACTCTCAAAAAGCAAAAGTATTGCTTCAAAAATATGTTGGTGTGCTTGTTTGTAAAAAGATTCAATACTGAGAATGTCGATAACTTCGTCCACTCCTTTTTTATCGATCATCATAGCGCCCAAGACAACTTCCTCAAGATCAATAGCTTGAGGTGGTATTTTACCTTGCTCTAAACTGATGATTTTTGATCGATCAGTAGAAAAATTTTTAAAAGACTCTGGTTGTTTCATGCTTACGAATGTACATAAAAATTAGCAGTAGAGTCCGAATTATAACGGACGAATACTCAACAAAAAAAATGTTAACAAGTTAAGAATATTGTTGATAATATCTAAAAAACAACATTGTTCAAAAAATAAAAAGGGCGTCAGAGTTAATTAATCTTTATAAACCCCCATTTGCGCATATTTATTCATGCGTTGTTCTACTAGTTCTTTTGCTGAAAGCTCTTTGAGTTCATCAAAAGATTTCAAAATAGCATTTTCAATAACCAAATATGTCTTTTGGGGATCTTTATGGGCTCCCCCTAGAGGTTCTTTAACAATTTGATCAACTAATTTCATTCGCTTCATGTCTTTGGCAGTTAACTTTAAAGCTTCTGCTGCTTGTTCTTTATATTCCCAACTTCTCCAAAGAATAGAAGAACACGACTCTGGAGAAATTACAGAGTACCATGTGTTTTCCAGCATAAGAACCTTATCACCTACTCCAATGCCTAGAGCACCACCACTAGCTCCTTCGCCAATGATAGCAACAATGATTGGCACCTTTAGACGAGTCATTTCCAAAATATTTCGAGCAATAGCCTCGCCTTGACCACGTTCTTCAGCTTCAAGTCCAGGGTATGCCCCTGGCGTATCTATAAGCGAAACAACTGGAATACCAAATTTCTCAGCTGATTTCATCAATCGAAGTGCTTTTCTGTAGCCTTCAGGATTGGCCATACCAAAGTTTCGGTACTGACGCGTTTTGGTATTGAATCCTTTTTGTTGTCCAATAAACATAAAACTTTGATCTCCAATTTTACCAAGACCGCCTATCATCGCTTTATCATCCTTAAAATTACGATCGCCGTGTAGTTCTAAAAAAGTCCCTTTTGTTAGTGCGTTAATATAGTCTAGTGTGTAAGGTCTATTCGGATGACGAGATAATTGAACACGCTGCCAAGGACTTAAATTCTTATAAATTTCTTTCTTGGCAAGCTCAAGTTTAGTTTGGATTTGCTGACATGTTTCTGTAACATCAACATCGCTTTCTTTGCCGATAATTTCGCATTTCTGAAGTTGATCTTCCAGTTCCTTTATTGGTAATTCAAATTCTAAATATTCCATAGGAAATTGCTTTTGGTTAGCAAGACAACAAATATATGAACTTTATACATTAGTCCTCAATTAAGATTTAATTTTGTTACTTTTTTGTTTAAAAATAGCGTTTAAAACAACAGTGCTAACAATTAGCAATGCCCCTAAGTAAAAAGAAGTACTCATCGTCTCAGACTCTGGAAATAGAAGTAGCGCAAGTAGAATTCCATAAATTGGTTCCAAATTATAGGTTAACACCAAGGTATAGGGTGTGAGGTATTTCATAACGTGGACAGAAGCAATAAAGGCATAAGCCGTACAAATTGAAGCCAAAATAAATATGAACCCCAAATCTGAGAGCGAAAGATTAAAAAAATCTCTATTGAATCCATCTGACGAGAAAAATAAGCAAATAGTAATAAACACAACTCCGCTAATAAATTCATAAAAAGAAATGGTACTGGCATTGTGCTTTGCAACAAATTTTCCATTAAGAACAGCAAATAGCGTAGAGAATAAAGCAGATGATATTCCTAAAAGTATACCTAATAGGAATTTCAACTCAGTTTGCATAATAAGAAAAATCCCAAGCGTTACAATTAAACCAAAAAAGAGTTCATACTTAATGATTTTCCTTTTGTATAAGATAGGTTCAATAAGCGAAGCAAAAAAAGCACCAGTAGAAAACATAGCTAAGGCTATGGAAATATTGGAGGCTTTTATAGATGCAAAAAAAGTGATCCAATGTAAAGCAATAATAATACCTGCCAAAGAAAATTGAACAAGGGCTTTTATTGACACTTTGAGGTTTATCCTTTTTATTTTAATGAAAATAAACATCAGTAGTCCTGCAATAACCATCCGATACCAAACAAGTGGTGTAGCATCAAGTGAAATTAATTCACCTAAAATTGCCGTAAATCCAGCAATAAAGACCAAAAAATGTAAGTGGATTTGATTCTTAAATTTATCGCTTAGCATTGAACAAAAGATAGATTGCTAGTATACCAAAAATAATATTTGGGAACCAAACAGCTACCAAAGGAGAAAAATCTGACTGTTCAGCCATCACGCTAAAAACTTTATCAAAGAATACGTAGGTCATAGCAATTACAATTCCAAAAGCCAAATTAACCCCCATACCGCCTCTGCGCTTTATAGAAGACACTGCAACTGCAATAATGGTCAAAATAAAAACAGAGACAGGTAAACTTAATTTTTTGTATTGAACTACCCTGTACCTATTTATATTGGATGAACCCCGAGCTTCTTCTCGATCAATAAAATCGGACAACTCACTAGCAGTTAATGTTTCTGCTACATACATTGGCGGAGTTAGATCTTGAAGATCAAACCCCAAAAGAGTGTCTAAACGACGTTTAAATACTAATGAATCATCATCAACTCCTATTCGGCGTAAATTGTAATTAGACAAACGGTATATACTATCCTCTTCAATATAACGAATAGCAGTGGCATGAATTTTATACTCTAATATATTTCCATCAAAATGTTCAAGAGTGAAATTGTTTCCACGCATCGATTTTGTGTCAAAATTACTTACGTATATATATTCATTTTCATTGATTTGTTGATAAATGTATTGTGTTTCTACAACCTTCTTATTTTTTAAGTACTTGTAAGTGAACTCATTAAACCCTTTACTGGCAACTGGAGCCCAATACAACCCCAAAAGAAGAGCCAAAACAGCAATAATGGTTGCTCCAATGAAATAAGGTCTAAGAAACCTTGAAAAAGAAATACCAGAACTCAAAAAGGCAACTATTTCAGTGTTGTTGGCTAATTTTGAGGTAAACCAAATTACCGATAAAAATAAAAATAAAGGAAAAAGTAGGTTTGCAAAATATATAGTAAAATCAACATAATAGGCAACTACTTCTTCAAAGGGGACTTTATTTTCAAGTATTCGATCAATTTTTTCTGCCAAATTAACAGTTACTCCTATAGGGATAAACAGCAACAACATTAAGAAAAATGTGAGCAAGTATCGCTTCAGGATGTACCAATCGAAAATCTTCATAAACTACAGACGCTTATCCATTTGGGCTACCATTTTGGTTTTCCAAGTATCAAAATCTGCTGCTAAAATACGCTTTCTAGCCTCACGAACCAACCACAAATAAAATCCTAGATTATGAATTGTTGCAATTTGTTTGCCTAGTAATTCATTTACACTAAAAAGGTGTTTTAAATATGCTTTAGAATATTCAGTATCAACCCATGTGATGCCCATTTCATCAATCGGAGAAAAATCGTCAGCCCATTTCCTATTTTTGATGTTTATGGTACCGTGTGCAGTAAATAACATCCCATTGCGCGCATTCCTAGTTGGCATAACACAATCAAACATATCAATACCCAAAGCAATATTTTCTAAGATGTTTATTGGTGTACCCACTCCCATGAGGTAACGCGGCTTGTCTTCTGGTAAAACAGCGCAAACAACATCTGTCATGGCGTACATTTCTTCAGCTGGCTCACCAACCGATAACCCACCAATGGCATTACCAACAGCATTTGCATTAGCAATATACTCTGCAGATTGTTTTCGTAGATCTTTATAAGTGCTTCCTTGAACAATCGGAAAGAACGCTTGACTGTATCCGTACTTAAATGGTAGATTAACAAGATGGTTTATACAACGGTCTAACCATCTGTGGGTCATGTGCATTGAACGTCTGGCATAATTATAATCGCATGGATAAGGTGTACATTCGTCAAAAGCCATAATGATATCAGCGCCAATACTGCGCTGAATTTCCATAACATTTTCTGGAGTAAAAACATGGTAACTACCATCAATATGACTTCTAAATTTTACACCTTCCTCTTTAATCTTCCTGTTTGCAGACAACGAATAAACCTGATAACCTCCAGAATCAGTAAGAATATTACGATCCCAATTCATAAACTTATGTAAACCGCCTGCTTTTTCTAAAATTTCAATTTGAGGCCTCAGGTATAGGTGGTATGTATTACCCAAAATAACATCCGGATTAATGTCGTTTTTAAGCTCTCTTTGGTGCACCCCTTTCACTGTGCCTACCGTGCCAACTGGCATAAAAATTGGGGTTTCAATAACCCCATGATCCGTTGTAAGTGTAGCAGCTCTTGCCTTTGTATTTTTATCCTTTTTTAATAAATCAAATTTCAAGTTTCAAAAATTGAATGGATTATTATTTATTTCTTCAGAGTAAGTAATTCTTTAATAAACAGGCTTTTGGTCCGTAAAACCAATAGACTTTTAAAGCTCAAATATACAAATATATGGCGAAGCCAAAATGGGAAATTAGATGTTTAATAAGTTGTTAGTTATTTGTCACAAATAATAAGCAAAACTGCATTGCCAAATAAAAATTAAATTTAAATTTGGTCTAACTAATTTTAACAAACCAAACATGTCAATCACACAGCTAAATGATCTAACAACACAAGTCCGGCGCGACATTTTACGGATGGTTCACAAAGTCAATTCTGGCCACCCTGGAGGATCTTTAGGATGTGCAGAATTTCTTGTCGCTCTATACAAGGAAATCATGGATAGAAAAGACGGCTTTTACATGGACGGTCATGATGAGGATTTATTCTTTCTATCTAACGGACATATTTCTCCGGTAATTTACAGTGTGCTTGCGCGCAGCGGTTATTTTCCGATAGAAGAATTAAATACATTCAGACTTCTAGATTCAAGACTTCAAGGCCACCCTACAACACACGAGGGATTGCCTGGTATACGAATTGCATCGGGCTCACTAGGGCAAGGAATGTCTGTAGCAATTGGTGCTGCGCAGGCCAAAAAACTAAACAATGATCCTCATTTAGTTTACAGTCTTCATGGTGACGGAGAACTTCAAGAGGGTCAAAATTGGGAAGCGATCATGTACGCCTCAGCGAAAAAAATTGATAACATTATTGCAACAGTTGACTTGAATGGAAAACAAATTGATGGAGCAACTGACGATGTTTTATATATGGGGAGTTTAAAGGCTAAATTTGAAGCTTTTGATTGGACTTTTGTGGAAATTAAAGAGGGAAATAATTTGGAAGCTATATTGAAAGGAATGGCTAATGCAAAATTGGAAACTGGTAAAGGCAAACCCGTATGTGTGCTTTTAGAAACCATGATGGGGAATGGTGTAGACTTCATGATGCACACCCACGCATGGCACGGAAAAGCTCCAAACGACGAACAACTGGCTTCTGCACTTGAGCAAAATCCCGAAACACTAGGCGATTATTAATATTCAAAACCAACAACAATGAAAACATACTCATACACAGAAAAAAAAGATACAAGAAGTGGTTTTGGAGCTGGTCTAGCCGAGCTAGGTAGAACTAACCCGAATGTGGTTGCACTTTGTGCAGACCTGATTGGATCGCTCAAAATGGATGCTTTTAAAAATGAAAACCCTGACCGTTTTTTCCAAGTTGGAATAGCAGAAGCAAATATGATAGGTATTGCTGCAGGACTCACAATTGGAGGCAAAATTCCATTTACAGGAACATTTGCAAATTTTTCGACAGGTCGCGTTTACGATCAAATACGACAATCAATCGCGTACTCCGGGAAAAACGTTAAAATTTGTGCTTCACACGCTGGCTTAACTTTAGGAGAAGATGGCGCAACACACCAAATTCTAGAAGATATAGGATTGATGAAAATGCTTCCAGGAATGGTGGTCATAAATCCATGTGATTACAATCAAACTAAAGCAGCAACTTTAGCAATAGCCGAATACAATGGTCCAGTGTACCTAAGGTTTGGTCGCCCCTCTGTACCAATTTTTACAGCTGAAGATCAAGTTTTTGAAATAGGTAAAGCCGTGCATTTACAAGAAGGTACAGATGTGACTATAGCCGCCACTGGACATCTTGTTTGGGAAGCACTCGAAGCTGCCAAAGAATTAAATGAAAAAGGGATTTCTGCTGATGTTCTCAACTACCACACCATCAAACCACTAGATGAAAAAGCACTTTTAGCATCTGTAGCTAAAACGGGATGTATTGTAACTGCCGAAGAACACAATCACTTGGGCGGTTTAGGTGAAAGTATTGCACGTGTACTTGCACTCAATGCACCTACTCCTCAAGAATTTGTAGCAACCAACGACACCTTTGGTGAATCGGGAACACCTGCACAATTGATGAAAAAGTATGGTTTAGATTCATCTACAATTGTAGAAAAAGCAAAAAAAGTAATGGCAAGAAAGTAAAAAAATAATGGCACAAAAAAACCCGCTGTTGCGGGTTTTTTTGTGGTTTATATTTAAAGATACTAGTTTAAAGTTGCAGCATCGTTTGGATCTAAATAATTTGGAATACCATTACCATTTGTATCTTCTAATGTAATTAGTTTTACAGAAAAGCTACCGTTATTGTCCTGATCAATAGCAGAAAAAATTTGGTTCGAAGCTAAAGGTTCTTCAGCTTGCATTTGAGCTACTAAACCTGCGCGAGAATCTCCGCTTAGGGTAAGATATGTAATCTCTCTATATGTTCTATATCCATCACCATCATCATCATTATCAATAAAATTACTAAATGAATCACTGTCCGTGTCATCGTTAAAAATATTCATATCTTCATCATCATCCTCCAAATAGCTGGGGATAAAATCATTGTCGTGATCCATAACTTTGTACTGATATAATTCAAATTTGAAAATAAGACATGAATAGGAAGGAATTCCTGAGACTGCATTATTAAAGTATGCAAGACCTGAAGGCAAAAACATAAGCCCAATTCCGTAATTCTCAAAAGTCACAGTTCCATCATTATTAGTTGAAAATGCACTAGCGGTATTAAACTCTGGCAACACTTTATTCCAACCAGGTATGGTATAAACTAGATCCAATTCTGTAGGGCTTACTGAACGATCAAATTCATTACCATCAATTGTTGTCCCAATATAGTTTACACGAACTTGATCTGTAAAATGGGGTGATTCACCAAGTCCTTGTTCAATATTTAAAATGTAATATTCATAAGAAACATCGTTGTAAGTTGTTGTTTTTTGCACAACAGCATTGGACAACATTGTTGTATTAGGTGGTTGTAAGTCACCTTCTTCTAATTTGGAGATAATAATATTCTCTAAAGTAGGATAACTAGTCAATGCATTCAATTCCCCTGAGTTGTAATAATGAGTGTTAAAATAATTTTGAAGTGTATCCAAATCACTCGCTTGCTGTTCAGCTCTATCTCTTGGGGGGGTTGATGTTGTTTCATTTTCGTCTTCACTACAGTTGAAAACAAAAAGAGAAAAGATAAATAGGAAAAGAAAATTGTTTCTCATAATAACATTTTAGGAGCTGCAAGATACAATATTATGCTATTTTTGTGTAAAAGAAAATAGAGTTTTAAAAAAAATATGAGAATTGATAAGTTTTTGTGGTGTTTGCGTTATTTTAAAACAAGAACAATAGCTTCTAATGCAACAAAAAAAGGACAGGTTCGTGTTAATGAATCTATAGTCAAACCAAGTAGAGAAGTTTACCCTACTGATGAAATTTACGTTCGTATTAATCAGGTGAATTATCGAATGACTGTTCTCGACTTGCCAAAAAGTCGTGTTGGCGCAAAATTAGTAGACCAGTACAGGCAAGACACTACGCCAAAGTCTGAATTTGAAGCAAAAGAACTTTTAAAACTCGCTAAAGAGCACTACCGTAAAAAAGGAGAAGGACGACCAACAAAAAAAGACCGTAGAGACATTGAAGGCTACTTAGATTTTGACAAAAATTAAGCAGTTAAGTTGAAATGTCTTTTTTATATTTGAAAAAAAAGAATTGTATGGCATTAACACAAAATTGCATTCTAAACAATAGAGAAATAAATCATAAAATTAGACGTATTGCGTATCAAATATATGAGTCTAATGTTAATCAAAAAGAAGTAATTCTGGCAGGAATTCAGTCCAATGGTTATGTTTTAGCTGAAAAAATAAAACAACAGCTTGAGACTATCTCTGAAATTAAAGTCCACCTTTGTGCCGTTAAAATCAATAAAAAAAACCCAACTGAGCAAATCAGTACTTCCATGGCAGCTGAAGACTATGCTGGTAAATCTTTGATTCTCATCGATGATGTTTTACATTCTGGCACTACGCTTATCTATGGCGTTAAACATTTTTTAGATAGCCCACTTGCGCAATTTAAAACTGCAGTTCTTGTAAACAGAAACCATAAAAAATACCCTGTCAAGGCCGACTTCAAAGGAATCTCACTCTCCACTTCCCTTAATGAGCATATTGATGTTATTTTTGAAAAAGACAATTCAAAGGTTGTACTCATCTAAATCTTTCGCAATCTCTGCAACAATTTGATCAACGCTTTGATCGTTGGCTGAAATACTTAGCTTTGCCTGGTTGTAAAAGTTTGAACGTTCAAACAAATGTTTAGCTATAAATTCGGATAAGTCAGCGTCATTAACATTTGCAATTAGAGGACGCATAGATTTTTCTGATAGTAACCGATTGGTTAAATTTTTTACTGACAGTTTTAGATATACAGTATTCACGTTAGGATGTTGGTTTAGAAACTGCATAGTATTCCCATAGCAAGGGGTGCCACCACCCAGGCTGAGTACTAAATCAACATGAATCCTACAAATATTCTGTACAGCTTTGGCTTCAATTTTTCTGAATTCAACATGACCCTTAGTTTGAAATAAATCGGTTACAGATAGTTTTTCTTGTTTTTCAATGAAATCATCCAAATCCAAAAAAGTAAAACCAAGTGTTGCTGCAAGCTCCTTACCCACAGTTGATTTACCTGAACCCATATAACCTAACAACGCTACTATCATAGTAATGACTTTTTAAAATGGAATACACAAAAGGCGACAACACAAAAAAACGAAAAAATATTGAGAAAAAAAGATTGTAATATTAATTAAACCCATTATCTTTGCAGCCGCATAAAGCAAGTCCAACCGACTTGGTAGCTCAGTTGGTAGAGCATCTCCCTTTTAAGGAGAGGGTCCTGGGTTCGAGCCCCAGCCAAGTCACAAAAAGTTAAG
>JAQCJC010000052.1 GCA_027593245.1 Bacteroidota bacterium
CCGCCTTTTTTAATTAAACCCCCACAGTAATGTGGGGGTTTTTTTATGCATAAATCTAAATATGTGTTTTTTAGATTTAATATTAGTGGGTTAGTTTCAACCTTAAAGAGATAAAAAAATATGTATCTATATATTGCTGTATCTAAGTTAGTCTACACTATCCTTTATTGCTAAATACTTTTTGTGTTGGTATTGTATCTGGTGTAATGTGGGATTTGGACAGATCTACGTTGGTTGCGGAGCAACCAAAGACCAATAGAACTATCGCTGTTTTGTTTAAGTTTTTGCCAAATTAATAGAGTAAAAATATCATTAATCACTTTAAAAGTTCGTTCTAGTCCGTATTTTGACACCCCGCTTTGCCTAGCATTATGCCGTATTGCTACTTGGGTTATTCGAGCATCATTCAGTTGCGCCAATAAGCAAATAAAGCGGTGCATTCCTTTGTGTAAAGGTAAATTTTTAGCCGTCTTTTTTGTTATTACTTTGAGAGCGCAGCCGTGGTCTTTAATATCAATTTTAGTTAGTTTACGAATCAAGCTGTTTGCCAGGTTTGAAGGTATAGTTTTCCAAAATGAATCTTGTCGTTTTGTTCTGATTCCCGAGACAATATCCCAATGTTCATTATGTGCTTTATCAATTAGTTTTGGAATATCAGCTGGATCGTTCTGTAGGTCTCCATCGATTGTTACGATATAATTTCCTTCAGCCTGATCAATTCCTAATGCCAAAGCCATGCTTTGACCATAGTTGTATTTTAGTCTTAGTATCACACAATGGCTATGGGTGAGTAGTTTTAATTGCTCAAAAGTATCATCTGTTGAGCCGTCATCGACTAAGATAAGCTCGTATTCAAATTGATTTAACGCTCGTTTTATAGCGCCAACCAAAGGTTGTACATTTTTGGCTTCGTTAAATAAAGGGACTACGACGGAAAGCAAGCCATAATCTGTAGTGGAATCGCACATCAACCTAAGTTTGTTTTAGGCGTACAAAGTAAGTAAAATTTTGCTTCGCTTTTTAATCTTTAAGTACCGCTCTTGAAATTATAATTTTTTGAATTTCAGATGTACCTTCATAAATTTGAGTAATTTTAGCATCCCGCATTAAACGCTCTACATGGTAGTCTTTTACAAAGCCATTTCCGCCATGTATTTGTACTGCTTCGACCGTATGTTGCATTGCCACTTTGGAAGCATATAATTTGGCCATTGCACTCGATGTATCATACTTATTTCCTATGTCTTTATCCCTGGCTGCTTTGTATACTAACAGCCTTGCCGCTTCAATATCTGTAGCCATTTCTGCTAACTTAAATGCAATAGCTTGGTGGTTGCTTATCTCGGTTCCAAATGCGTTCCGTTCTTTTGAATATTTCAGAGATAATTCGTATGCTCCAGCTGCAATTCCAAGTGCCTGAGCAGCGATACCAATGCGTCCTCCAGATAAGGTTTTCATAGCGAATTTGAATCCAAAGCCGTCTTCACCTAAACGGTTTTCTTTAGGTATTTTAACGTCATTAAATTGCAAGGTATGCGTATCGCTTCCGCGAATTCCAAGCTTATTTTCTTTTGGACCTACTTCAAAACCAGGCATGCCCCGCTCCAATATAAATGCATTAATGCCTTTATGGCCTTTATTTCGGTCGGTTTGTGCAACGACTAAGTATATTTGTGCTCGACCACCATTTGTAATCCAATTTTTTGTACCATTTAATAGATAATAATCACCTTTGTCTATAGCGGTAGTGCTTTGAGAGGTAGCGTCACTACCTGCTTCCGGCTCACTTAAACAAAATGCTCCAATCCATTCACCAGCTGCCAATTTGGGTAAGTAATTTTCTTTTTGTGCGTCGCTACCATAGGCTTCTAAGCCATAACAAACAAGTGAGTTATTGACTGAAACCATAACACTTGCTGAAGCATCAACTTTGGATAATTCTTCCATGATAAGAGCATAAGTAAGTGTATCCATACCGCTGCCCCCATATTTTGGAGAAACCATGATCCCCATAAATCCTAATGCTCCCATTTTTTTTACTAAATTGTCAGGAAACTCCTGCGCTTCATCCCTTGCGATGACTCCAGGAAGGAGTTCTGTTTGGGCAAACTCTCGTGCGGCCTCCCGCACCATGATTTGTTCATCTGATAGCTTAAAGTGCATTAAAATAAAATTTAATTATTCTTAAAAATGTCCTACAAATATAGTCGAATATTAGAATATTATCAATTTGAACCTCTACTTTTAATTATATGACAAGAAGTACTTATAATGCTGTTGGTGTGATGTCCGGGACCTCCTTGGATGGTATTGACCTTTGTTGGGCTGAGTTTTCAAAAAAAGAGGCTTGGTCTTTTCGTATTTTGGCCGCAGAAACATTGGTGTATTCTGAAGATATGAAAGCGCGATTGAGTACTTCAATTGCACTAAAAGACGATCAATTAAATGAATTGAATTATGATTATACAAAGTATTTAGGTGGTGAAATCAATAATTTTATTCAAAAATACAGCATTATAAATTTAGATGCTGTTTGCAGTCATGGACATACTGTTTTTCACCAACCTGAAAAGGGGCTTACATTACAAATTGGCAACCTACCCCAATTAGCAGATTATATTCAACAGACCCTTGTTTGTGATTTTCGTACTCAGGACGTAGCTATGGGCGGGCAGGGCGCGCCCTTAGTTCCTGTTGGCGATGCATTCCTATTTTCGAAATATGATTTTTGCTTAAATCTAGGAGGCTTTGCTAATATTTCATTTCAAAAACAGCACTATCGCCTTGCTTTTGATATTTGCCCAGCAAATCTTCCTCTAAATCATTATGTTAAATCTTTGGGTTTTGCATATGACGAAGGTGGTGAGTTGGCTGCTCAAGGAACTTTAAATGAGCCGCTTTTAGCCGCCCTGAATGGACTTGATTTTTACAAAAAACAACCTCCTAAATCCCTTGGACTGGAGTGGCTAAAATGTGAAGTTTATCCACTTTTAGATCAATCCAGTATAGATACAAATTCAATACTTAGAACTCTAGTAGAACACACCGCAATACAAATTTCTAACACATTAAAACAGAATAAATTGAGTAAAGGACTATACACAGGAGGTGGTGTACTCAATACTTTTTTGATGGCACGCATTGAGGCTCATCTAGGTTACAAAATCCAAGTTTCTGATCTCGATTTAGTACATTATAAAGAGGCGGTAATTTTTGGATTTTTAGGGGTTTTGAAACTCCGTAATGAAGTCAATTGCCTACAAAGTGTCACAGGTGCAAGTCAAGACCACAGTAGTGGCGAAATTTATTTACCTACTAAATCTTAAATGCCTAAAATGTTTTATTATATTTGTTAGCATCTTTAAAAGTAATCAGTTTAACTTTATTATTCCCCTAGTTTTTACATTATGGATACTATTATCATCTTTGTTTTTGTTGCTGGATATTTAGCCATCACCCTAGAACATAGCTTAAAAATTGACAAACTCATTCCTGCGCTTATTATGATGGCCATTAGCTGGGCATTTATTTCCTTTGGAATTGATGATTTTGATGCATGGTTTGATTCTTCAAAGCATGCGCTGCTAAATAATTTTGAGTTTCTTAATTATGATGATAAAATGCATATTCTTGAGGAGAGTTTACTTCATCACTTAGGCAAAACGGCCGAGATTTTAGTTTTTCTTCTGGGTGCAATGACTATAGTCGAAATTATTGCCTATTTCAACGGTTTTGCTACAATTAAGAGTTTTATTAAAACAAAAAAGAAAACAAACTTACTTTGGATTTTTTGTTCACTTGCTTTTGTTTTATCTGCTATAATTGATAATCTTACCGCCACAATTGTTTTGATCTCTTTGCTTCAAAAACTAGTTAAAGACCGCAATATTCGATTGTGGTTTGCGGGTCTTATTGTGATTTCGGCTAACGCTGGTGGTGCGTTTTCACCTATTGGAGATGTAACAACCACTATGTTGTGGATCGCTGATAAGGTATCCACACCGCTTTTGTTTGGTTATTTGTTGTTGCCCTCACTGGCATGCATGTTGCTGCCCACATTTTTGGCATCTAGACTTTCTGTTTTTAAAGGTAATTTAGAAGTCGATCAAAGCCAAGACCTTGCCCCAGGGCGCTTCAGTAGCACCATGCTTTACTTAGGGCTTGCAGCAATTATATTTGTTCCAATTTTCAAAATGGTTACCCATTTACCGCCCTATGTTGGAATGATGCTTTCTTTGGGTGTTGTGGCTGTTTTTGCCGAAATTTATAGCTCAGCGAAATTTAGTCTAGAAGCATTAGAAAATAAAGTCCATGTTAGTCCAGTACACTATTCATTATCTAAAATAGAATTACCCAGTATCTTATTTTTCTTAGGAATTTTAATGGCCGTAGCTGCCTTGGAATCCTTAGGTATTTTGTTTGGTTTTGCCGATTGGCTAAAAGAATCAACTCCTCACATAGGTTCTGAAGTTGCTGGTGCTCAAGTTTCAGATTTGGTAGTATTGCTTTTAGGTGTTTGTTCCGCAGTTATAGACAATGTGCCTCTTGTGGCTGCCTCTTTGGGAATGTTTTCTGAACCTGCCGATAATATTTTATGGCATTTCATTGCCTATTCTGCTGGTACAGGCGGAAGTATGCTAATCATTGGTTCGGCTGCTGGTGTAGTTGCTATGGGAATGGAGAAAATCAACTTTTTCTGGTATTTGAAAAAGATATCCTGGCTTGCTTTTGTTGGATTCATTGCAGGGGCATTGGTTTTTTTCTTTACAAGAACCTTATTCTAAACATACGTTTCCTTTAAGGACTACGTTTAACATCATATATGATTACACATTTAATTATGAATTTGAGTATGTTTCAAACCCAATCCGTTCCCCTCACAGAACCTGAATCTGTAGAAAAAACATTATCAATTATTGAATTAATTAAAAGCGGAGGTGCAGCGGGTCAACTAATTATCGCTCTGCTTTTTATCTTATTGGTAGTAGCGCTTTATATTTATTTTGAACGTTTATTTACCATAAAATCTGCGTCCAAAGTTGATCCGAATTTTATGAATGAAATTAAGGATCATGTGAGCAGTGGAAAAATTGAAGCTGCAAAACTTTTGTGTGCTCAGGAAAATTCACCTGTTTCACGTTTGATTCAAAAGGGGATATCTCGTATAGGTCGACCTTTGGCTGACATCAATTCAGCCATTGAAAATGCAGGGCGATTGGAGGTTTATTCTCTTGAAAAAAATGTAAGTGTATTGGCGACAATTTCTGGTGCAGCTCCTATGATTGGTTTTTTAGGGACTGTGATCGGGATGATCCTTTCCATTTTTGAAATTGCTAACTCTGGAGGACAAATCGACATCAAACTTTTGGCTGACGGCCTTTATACTGCCATGACGACTACTGTTGCTGGTCTTCTTGTTGGAATTGTTGCTTACATTGCTTTTAATCACTTGGTAAGCCGGACCAATAAAGTAGTGTATAATATGGAAGCCAACTCCGTTGAATTCTTAGACCTTCTTAACGAGCCAATACACTAATGAATATTCGCGGAAGAAATAAAATCACTCCCGAATTTAATATGTCCTCCATGACGGACATTGTTTTCTTGTTATTGATTTTCTTTATGTTAGCTTCAACATTGGTAACTACAAACGCTATAGACATTCTATTGCCCAAAGCCGCTGGGAAAACAGAAAACAAAAAAGCAGTTTCGGTCAGTATTAAAAAAGACCTTTCGTATTTCATTGACCAAAGGCAAGTCAGCGATACTCAATTGGAAACAGAACTCATTTCTGTATTGAAAGCAGAACAAACACCAACACTCATTTTACGTGCAGAAAAATCTGTTCCGGTAGAAAATGTTGTTCGGGTTATGGATATTGCTAACCGTAATAAGTTTAAAGTCATTTTAGCGGTAAAACCCAATTAAGATGAAGTATTTTAGAACCAAACAAGAACGCCACTCAGCACGACTTACAGCGCTGATCGCTCTTCTATTGATTCTATTACTCTTTGTAGTTGGACCGCCTTATATGGACCCTCCTGAAGAATATGGTGTAGCGGTAAATTTTGGCACTACCGATTTTGGAAGTGGAACTAAGCAAGCCCAAGCACCCACCACTAAAAAAAATGAAGATATCCCCGAACCCAATGAAACTAAAACAGCTGTATCCTCAGAGTCTATTGAGAATAGTACTGAGGAGGTATTGACTTCAGATGAGGAAGCGGCTATAACAGTTAAGAATGTAGATCAAGAAGCCTTAAAAAAGCAAGTTGAGGAAGAAGCAAAAGCTAAAGCGGATGCTGAGCTTATTCGAAGGGAAAATGAAGCGAAAGAACGAAAGAAAAAGGCTTTAGACGACCTAATGGGGGGGATTGGAGCCGACAACGGAAACACCTCAGGATCAGAAGGCGATGACGATATTATTGGGGATAAAGGTCAGCTCAACGGGGATCCTTACGCACCGAGCTATTTTGGTAGTCCTAGTAGTGGTACTGGAGGTGTTGGTTATGGGCTTAATGGGCGCGGCACTCCCACAAAAACTAAGTTTGTTCCCGATTGCGATGAAGAGGGTCGCGTAGTAGTTGAAATTTATGTTAATCAAAATGGCGTAGTGACCAATGCTACAGCAGGGAAACAAGGAACAACAGGCGATATTTGTCTTTATGAAGCTGCCAGAAAAACTGCACTTGCTCATAAGTGGCCCGCCGATTCTAAAGCTCCGTTTAAACAAATTGGTTTTGTTATTGTAGAGTTTAGTGTACGTCAATAAGATGAATTATAAAGAAACTACAGCTTGGATGTTTTCAAGATTGCCCATGTATCAACAACAGGGTGGAGCAGCCTACAAAGAAGATTTAAGCCGAACTTTGAAACTGGCAGCTCAACTCAATTATCCTGAGCGGAAGTTCAAGTCGGTACACGTGGGCGGAACAAATGGAAAAGGATCTACTGCACACATGATTGCGGCTATTCTACAAGAAGCAGGATTCAAAGTAGGTCTATACACTTCACCTCACTTAAAGGATTTTCGCGAGCGCATCAAAATTAATGGCGCTATGATTTCAGAACAATTTGTGGTTGAATTTGTAGCACATCAAAAAGTGTTTTTAGAAGACCATCAACTTTCATTTTTTGAAATGACCGTAGGTATGGCTTTTTCATATTTTGAAAAAGAAAATGTTGATATTGCTGTTATAGAGGTAGGTCTTGGAGGACGATTAGATTCTACAAATATCATCTCACCAGAGGTTTCTGTACTTACTAATATTGGTTTAGACCATACCCAGTTTTTGGGAGATACTTTACAAGAAATCGCAACAGAAAAAGCGGGGATTATTAAAGAAAACACCCCTGTTGTCATCGGAGAAACTCAAGATGAAGTACAATCTATTTTTAAACAAAAAGCAAATAATTTAAATGCAAATATTTATTTTGCGGATGTATCCATAAACAAAACCTTTCCTTGCAGTCTTCGAGGGGATTATCAGAAAAAAAACATAAAGACTGTATTACAAACGATTAAGCTTTTACAAGGAAGAGGTTACAAGATTAGTGAAGAACACATTCAAAATGGGTTCTTGAATGTACAAAAAAATACAGGTTTGCGAGGGCGATGGGAAGTGCTTTCTGAAACCCCAAAAATTATTTGCGATACGGCTCATAACATAGAGGGGTTGAGTTTGGTATTAAACCAACTTTTAAGTAAATCATATGATTCTTTGCATATTGTGCTTGGAATGGTTAGGGACAAATCGGTTGGAAAATTAGTAAATTTATTTCCAGTTGACGCTAAATATTACTTTTGTAAGCCCAATGTACCTAGAGGATTAGAAGCTGAAACAATAGCTCAAATTTTTAAAGAAAAAGGATATAATGGCCAAGTCTATTCATCTGTAAATGAGGCATTCAGTACTGCAAAGGCAGAAGCCAAAGAGCAAGATTTAATTTTTGTTGTTGGCAGTACTTTTGTTGTAGCCGAAGTGCTGTAAATTTTACTAAAAAACCTTTTGTGAAAAGAAAAACTAGTCTATATTTGCACACCAATTGTTAGGGCGCGTAGCTCAGTTGGTTCAGAGCACCTGGTTTACACCCAGGGGGTCAGGGGTTCGAATCCCTTCGCGCCCACGGCATTATTCCCTAAAATAAAATTTATTTTAGGGAATATTTTTTCGTGAATAAATAATTATTCATGAGACATCTCCTTCCAAGCAGAGGTTTTTTTTATTACTAATTATTTGTAACTTAGTTATATTATCAACCATAAATCAATTTAAAATGAAAAAGCTATTACTCGCCTTTCTATTACTCCCTATGATTCTATTAGGTCAAAAAAACAATAATGGAAAGGTATATGACAAACACCCCGCTATTGATATTGTTGAACAATTTACAGAAGCTTGGATCAGTGGAGATACTGTAACATTAAAAAACTTAACAGGCGAAGGTTTTAAGATGGGTAGTTCAATGAATAACAATCCTAACTATAAAGGAGGTGATATCGGCAACTTAATCGGACAATCTACTTGGATGAGTAGTAATTTTGTGAATATTTCATTAAAAAACAGGGGGCAAGCTTATTCTGATGCCATTGAGTCTAAAAGATCAGGGCTTATTGTACAAACATTTCAAGAATTTATTGCCTGGGATAAAAACAATGCATTTAAGCTCAAAACTCCATTTAATGCAACCTTTGTTTTCGATAAAAATGGAGAAAAAATTGTTCGTTTTTGGTGGTCAGATAATCAAGCTGCTTGGCAAAAATGGAATTTATCAAGACAGACAATTAAAAATGGAACAATATACAAAGACCACCCATACATAGGAAAAGTCCGCGAAATATGGTACAACCTAGCAATGGGAAATCTTGATAAGGTTTGGAAAGATTTTTCTCCTAATGCGAGAGTCTACGATATAAATCAAATTGGAAATGAATATAGTAATCTAGAAGATTGGCAACAATTTGTAGGTGAAGTTTTTAGTGAATTTGATTTTGTCTCTATTGATGAAGTTGGTTACCCCGATTATATCGATTATGAAGGAAACGGTGGGACTGTTTTAGCTTGGTATAATATGACCATGAAAAGTAAAAAAACCAAAAAAAACATAGTCTTAAAATTTCATTCGCAACATGACTTTAATGAATCAGGAATGATCTCTTTAGAAACTTTATACTATAATGGAAATCTACTAAAACAATAGTAACTTTCCTCCATAGTTATTGTTTTAGGATTGTAAAACTCTCCCAATGATTGAAAACCTAAGACCCCTTTGATTAAAAGTTAGACATTGTAAGGGAATTAGTATTTAATTTATTTAGTTTACTCAAATCCCCACAAAAATAGTTCGATTTCACTCCCTTAGGCTCCACTCAGACAACGCAAACAACGACTGAAAGAGAAAAAGCAGCAGCTCAATAAAAAAAGGCGGTAACTCAAATAGAAGAATTACAGTCAAAAATTGAAAATCCATCACTCACTAGTTCGAACCTTGAGTTGGCCATTGATAAAGCCCTTACTTTATCCTTATATCTCGAGAAGATCTGGGTAGATGGAGATTTAAAACAATCTAATTCTTATGAATTTAGTGCGGTTAATTTTCACATCAAAGTATAATCCATGGTAATTAAGAAGTTAACTATATGAAGAAGATTTTTTACTTACCTATTTTGACTAAATCCTCCCCAAAATAGTTCGACTTCACTCCCTTTGGCTCCACGGCATTATTCCCTAAAATAAATTTCATTTTAGGGAATAATTTTTATTGATTCTAAATGTTTGAACATTTAATTTTGGTGAAATTTTATTATAATGAAAAAATTTCTAATGCTCTCTGTTTTATTAACCTTCGCTTGTAGTAGTGATAATTCTGAAGACAATCCATTACCAGCTTATACAATTGAAGGTAAATGGGTATGGTCACCTAGTGAAAATAGAGCTGATACTAACACTATGTACGAGTTCGTTGATGGAGTTAGATATACTTATTATTGTATAGATTGTCCTGGCGACGATGACTATTGGAATTCATTGGAAGAATCAGATAGAATTCCAGGCGCCAATCCTTATACATATGAAAACGATACTTTAAGAGTTGATTTGCATTTTGGAAATGAATTAGTGAGACAGATTACATATGAATGTGATGGTGGTAAACTTCATATGGACGGAGTTTTTAGTCATCTTTGGAGATTAAGTTCTAATTGCCAATAAATATCAGAAAAATATTTCTTGAGCCAATTCAAAAGTATTAGAATGAGCATTTATTATGTCCTTTAGGTGTATGGAATAGCCCCCACCCATGCTAACTTGAACAGGAATAGCATTTTTTTTACAAAGTTCTAAAACAAAACGGTCTCTATCTTTACAACCATCCAAAGATAACCCTAATCGACCAAGCTTATCATTTTTTAAAACATCAACTCCTGCTAAATAGAATATAAAATCAGGTTTAAATGAATCAACCAATTCTGGTAAGTGTTCTTGTAATGCATTTAGATATACCTCATCATTAGTGTCATCTTCAAATGCCAAATCAAAATCACTTTTTTGTTTTCTAAATGGATAATTTTTTCGACCATGAAAAGATAATGTAAATACAGAATCTTGATTTTGAAATATGGAAGCAGTTCCATCACCCTGATGAACATCAAGATCAATTATCATAACCTTTGATGATAGTTTATTATCAATTAAATAATTGGCAGCAATAGCTTGATCATTAAGCATACAAAATGCCCCTGGTTTTGTCCTATAGGCATGGTGAGTACCTCCTGCAATATTCATCGATATTCCGTGTTTAAATGCAAAATGAGTGTTGTCTATTGTACCCTTAGCAATCACGTGTTCGCGATGAACTAATTCTTTCGACAAAGGAAAACCTATTTGACGTTGATCTAATTTGCTTAAGGATAGATTAATCAAATTGTTATAATAAGAACTACAATGAGTTGAAAAAACATGACACTTATCAATAGGTGACGGTGAAAAAAAATTAAATTTATTACAAATATTGTTTCTTATGAGCTGTTGTGGTAATAACTCATACTTTTCCATTGGAAATCTATGTCCAAACTTTAAAGGATGTTTGTAAATAGAATTGAATGCAATTTTTAACATTTAAAACACATTCGATGAATCTTATTTCTTAATTATTTTCTTAACTAGAATATCATTACCTGAAGAAATTTTAGCAAAGTATAAACCTGAAGGTATTTGAATTAAATCAATTTCAATACGTTGACTGTTAGAAGAATATTCTAGAATTCGTTGTCCTTCAATATTAAATATCTCTATTTTATTTATAGAGCCTGTATTAGATTGTATAATTAATAAATCCTCAACTGGATTGGGGTATAAAGAAATATGAGACAAATTGTTAAGATAATTTACTGATAAGGCTTGAGAATTATCGCTAACTGCTACCCAACTACTTGCAAGACTATTATCTAAATCTAATCCAATAAGACTGAGGAATGACCCCTCTCCATCAGCTTCTTCTGGCCATGGTAATACATCATTATATGTAACAGTATCAATAATGTTTCCATAAGCATCTAGAAGTGTTATATCTTCGCCATCATTAGATAAGTTTCTTGAAAATTCATCAAAAGAGTCAAAACCATATCTAGAGTTGAAGGATTCACTATTATTAGATAAATAAATTTTACCATTTGAAGAAACCGTAGCACCTTGAGAAAATTGGTGTGTAATTCCTAAGCCTCCAAAATATATACCTGTTAAATCAATTTCGGAAGAACTATTATTTGTGATCTCTATGAACTCAAAATCACTTGAATCTTGGTCATCATCAACCAAAGGATTGTAATTTATTTTTGATATTACCAGAGCTGGTAAATCTACATCATTACACAAACTAGTATCGTTTAATTGATTTGATATCCAATCAATTCTTTCAGAAATAAAAGTCTTGATATCTAAAACCTGTTGAGTGAATTCTCCTGTGGTTCCAGATATAATCTCTTGTCGCTCAGCAGCTTCAGAAATAAGCTCAACAATGTCGTCTATATTTTGAAATATTTGTTCTGAGTTTAATGGAGCACCTGTAGCAGTTAACTCTTGCCATCTCCTTGTCAAATAACAGTTAAAAATTGGATCATCAAACAAATCTTTCCAGAACTTTGGGCCCATATTACCCTGATCATAAAATTGCCAAACATCAGTATGACTTCTATCATAACCCCAGTCAAAAAGGTCATTTCCATAAGTTAAATTATGATCCCACAAAGGTCCTGCACGTAATTTACCGTTACGATCCTTATGAAAAAAAGTACTGAATTCATATGCGTCAACATTAGATGCCAATTCGTTAGAAATTATAAAATCAATAAATGATGGAATGTCAATTTTTGAAGGATATCCTTCAGTAATAGAACTGTCACTTGGATCATCAACTAAATCCTGTAAAGTTTGAAATTGACTCTCAATATAATCATGTTGAGCAGGCATAACAGTTGAAGATTTTGGATGTTCATGGACAAAATTACTTTGCCATCCTCCATAATTATCCATTGACCAAGCTATAATATCTTGACCAGAAATTTTATCAGTTTTTGTTATGTAGCCACCTGTGAGATTAGGTAATGTTAAATCATCCTCTTTAATTTTTTTAATATCAATCCTGCTATCATCAGCCTTTAGCTTCTCTTGAAAAACATAAATACCTCGAAAATCACCATTTAAAATTAGTTCACAATATCTACCTCTTGATGCATAATTACCAATTTCCCTAGAGAGTTTATAACTTAAAAAATCTCGCATATATGATGGATCATAAGCAAGGCCATTTAATATCCAATCATTTTCTTTTGGCATGTCAAGAAAGGACACATTAACTTTTTCACCAAATTCATCATATGGAGTAAACGCATACTGTTTCTTATCAATTAAAGCTGATGTTGATCCTCTATATTCAATTTTTATATCTCCATCATAATGAATTGCATCAGAGTCCGAAATATCACTGAGAAAATTTCTATCACCATTTTCTCTGTATATAATTTGCATTGTTGCATCAATTTTTGGGTCATTTGGAATCTCCTGACCTCCTTCAGTATTGATAATGACTATTGGAAGATTTGAAGATTGAAAATCAACTTCATTTGGAATAGATGGTTCTTCAAACCAAGAAGGTGGTGTGTTGTATGCCGATGATGAATTATTAATACCAAGTGATAAAACTGGAAGAGCAGTTAAATCTGATGAATCTATGGAGTGATTATGGACTTGAACAGCAATTACATTTATACCGTTATTTAAAAGTTCTAAGTCAACAGCAAAACGTTCAGGCACCAAGCCTTGAGGAAGATTAGGTTCACGCCAACCATCAGTTGTTTGATTATAATCAGGCATAGAGCCTGTTAACATACTTCTTGCAATTTCTTGACCATTAATGTAAGCAACAAAACCATCATCATAATCAATGTCCAACAATACAGATTCAATAGCGTCTATGTCATATATCTCAAAGGTTTTACGAATAAACACTGAAATTGTTGTTGGAATAATTGTCTCATCATCATTATCACCATAACCAAATCCAGAGTCTCCAATATCCCAATTAGAAGTATTATAATTAAGTTGAATCCAACTTGGACTCGGATTAGAATTTGGTAATATGTAATGCCAAGAATCCCCTGGAAGCACAACACTTTCCCAATGATCTACCTGAGATTGAAGTAAAAAAGAAGAGAAAATAAATAATATTAAAATACGCATATGACAAATATAATACTATTAAACCTATTTGGGTAATTCAAATAAATCCTCAACACTGCATCCGATAGTTTCTGCAATTTTTAATGCTAAAACAGTAGATGGTACATATACACCATTTTCAATTGCATTAATACTTTTCCTAGATACTTGGGCAGAAACAGATAATTCTTGTTGAGTTAAACCAACAGACTTACGGAATTCTTCTAAATTATTTAAAAGTTTTTTATGGTTTTTACCCAAAATTATTTCTTTTCAAATTCTTCAACAGCATCGGTGAGTTCTTTACCTGTGTTAGGGTATAGATAACCAGCAATAATTGTTCCTATCCCAATAAAGCCTACCAGGAATCCTGTACCTTCAAAAAATGAACCTAATGCAAAGAGTCCGAGGAAATATATGCCCATTCCAACAAAAAGAGTAATTACACCTCCTCTACGATAATCAATAGGCTCTTTTTTTCTCTCTTCAAAAATATTGAGAAGCTCTTGTAATTTTTGAGGATCATCTAAGTTTTTGGAGATTTCTAGTACTGTTTCACGTTTGCCTTTATCTTCATGATATAACCAAAAAAATACTGCAAGTGGTATAATAATTCCTGTTAACATTCCCATCACAGGAATAATGATATTCTGATCCATAATTTTTTTTAATGTAACGCAAACTTACCAAAAAATATAATGTGAAGCAAACGTTACATCAAAAAATTATAATTCAACTAAAATTTCGTTTTTTCTATTGAAAAATTCGTAAGGAGCATTATAACCAAAAAAGAAAAAATTATCTGAAAAGGAAATCCCTTGAGACTTTAATAAGGAAATTAATTTTGATTTATACAAATTTATTTTCTTATCGTTTGCCCATCCTCCGAAAGTAATGGCAGCCATTTTTTTAGATTCAATATTTTTAATTTCAATATTTGATTGAGTTGGTTTTGGAAGAGATTCCATATTATATTTTTTTGGCACCATAAACATCATTGTCATTGAATCCTCAAGTGTCATTGAAACAGGAGATGTCATAGCTATTTTCTTATTTTCATTATTATTCCCAAAGATGTAACCTGCTAAAATTGAAAATCCCTGACTTGAAGATGTGTCAAAGGGAGCTTCTGGTAGTTTTACAGATGTAAATAATGCCGATTCATAAGTTCTAACCTCAAAAGAATCGTAAATGTCTTCAACAATATAGTTGTAGGTTTCAATATTTTTTTGAGATTTAATAGCAAATAGTTGTATTATGACAAAGGCTAAAAAGAATAAACCTAAGACGATATAAAGTATTTTTAAAAACAATCTCAATTGTGAATATTTAAT
>JAQCJC010000053.1 GCA_027593245.1 Bacteroidota bacterium
TTATTAAGTACATAAAAATTTATTTATATACCTTATTTTTTTGGGGGTTATAGATTTTATAGCCTATGTTTGGGCCATTAATCACTAAAAACTAATTAAATAATTTATTATGAAAAAGATTTTTACATTATTAACGATTGCATGCACTTTTGCAATTTCCGCACAGGATGAAGCACCAAAACTTTCTATTTCAGGGTCTGTTGATGTTTATGGCACTGTAAATTCTGTTGACGGCGCTGGAGCACCCGGAGTACTGATTGCTAATCCTGAAAACGCCAATGGGTTTGGATTAGGTATGGCAAACACCGTATTTTCTTACGACGGCGCAAAGTCTGGAGTTGTAGCTGATATTGCTTTTGGACCAAGAGCTGATGATGCTAACATGGCTGGTGCAATTAACCAATTATACGCTTACTACAACTTAAGTGAGTCTGTAACTATTACTGCAGGTCAGTTCAACACTTTCCTTGGTTACGAAGTTATTTCACCTGCTTCTAACTTTAACTATTCTGTATCTTATTTATTTAATGCTGGACCGTTTTCGCACACTGGTGTTAAATTAGACTATGCAGTTTCTGAAGATTTATCATTATTATTTGCTGTAACTAACGGACATGCAATTACAAGTGATGATGCAAGCAGCACAGGAGATACACAGTTTGGAGCTCAAATTGGATACAAAGGTCAATACCTAAACTTCATCTACGGAACAGTTGACCAAACTTCAACATCCGATAACTTATTCTTAGATTATACTGGTGGATTTGATTTAACTGATTCATTTTATGTTGGAGTTAACGCTGCCTATGCGTATTCTGACGATAGCGAAGCAGGCTACCAAGGTCTTGCACTTTATTTAGAAAATTCTTTTTCTGATAAGTTTGCATTAGGAGTTAGACCAGAATTTTTCACTACACTAAGTGAAGCTGACGGAGACACAGATGTAACTGCAATAACTTTAACTGCGAATACAAAGTTGGACGATAATTTTACACTGATTTCTGAATTAAGATTTGATAGCTCTGATGATTATGCTATTGAAGGTTTGCCATCAGAAAAAGATGCTACAGTTTTCACTGTTGCCGCGATCTACAGCTTCTAAAGCATTAAAAACATTTTTTTGTTTGTGATTAAAAAGTCCTTGGGTATTCGTACTTAGGGGCTTTTTTCGTTGCGTACTGTATACACCAAAGTGAATGAGGTCCTACACAATATGCCCATAGGAGGTTTTGAAAAACGTTAATTTGATTCTTATTGAGGACTTATTCAGAAAGAAAAACCCTAAAGCTAAGCTTTAGGGTTTTGGTTTTTTTAGGCAGAGTTTCTACTCGCATTGATGATGCCATACAGCGTACGCGTCACAATCTTTTCAAACACCTCAATTTGCTCCTTATCGACGGTTTTTTGTTTTTGTAATTGCTGTATCTTTCTTAGCGCATATTGCTGTATCGTTACTAAGGGCAGAACAATAGATTCACGAACCTCTATAGATGCTTTTCCACTTGGTTCATTTTCCATTAACTCTTTACAGCCAGTAACTTTTAACAATAAGCGCAAGCTTAGCTCATACTCACTGTAAATTATATTCCAGAATGGACCAAACTCTTCATCTTCGGCCATATATTTTGTAAGTGCAAAAAACGATTTACTTAAGGACATCATACTGTTCTCTAGAAGGGTTTTAAAGAAACTAGAGTTGTTGTATAAAGCAATGACCTTGTCCAGCTCTCCTCGATCTTCAAATGAACGAATTGCAGTTCCAACCCCAAAAAATCCTGGAACATTTTGCTTCAATTGACTCCAAGAGCCAACAAAAGGTATTGCTCTTAAGTCAGAGAAAATCAAACGGTCTGATTTTGATCGCTTAGATGGGCGACTTCCAATGTTGGCTTTGGCATAGTATTTTAGAGTACTTATACGCTCTAGATATGGAATAAACTTGGGATGCCCTTTGAAATCTTGATAAGTTTTATAGCTCAAGGTCGCTAATTCATCCATAGTTGCACGGTCTTCATCAGAAAAGCCTTTGTTTTCTGAACCTAAACTATTGGATAGTCCAGAGCTTATCAATTGTTCTAAATTATATTTTGAGGAATCTGGAGTTCCAAAATTAGAGCTTATAGTTTGCCCTTGAATCGTTAGCTGAACTTCTTTGTCCTCAATAGTTGGCCCAAGAGAAGCATAAAACTGATGCGTTTTTCCACCGCCTCGGGCTGGAGGGCCACCTCGCCCATCAAAAAAGACAACATCAATATTATATTGCTTTGATATTTGGGTCAATGCCTCTTTAGCTTTGAATATTGCCCAATTAGCCATAAAATACCCGCCGTCTTTAGTCCCATCAGAAAACCCTAACATTATGGTTTGCTTTTGTCCACGAGATCTTAAGTGCGCTTTATATGCTTTGTTGGTATACAATTGCTCCATCACTTTAGGTGCATTCTCCAAATCTGTAACCGTTTCAAACAACGGAACTATGTCGATTGAAAGTCGATCGTTAAATGCTACCAGTTTTAGCATGGCATACAATTGCATTACATTCAAGGCAGTTTGATTATTACTAATGATATAGCGGTGTGCGCCTTTTTCTCCGTTTGTATTTTGAATCCCCTTGACCACCTTGATGGTTTGAAGTGTGTTTTTGACTAATTCATCTTCAAAAATAGAGGTGTCAAGTACGGCGTCTAATTCAGAAAGAACATTAATTTGTTCATCCTCAGATAACACATTGTAATTATCTGGAAAGATTTTGTTATTGGCTTCTTTAGATTTTTCAACAATTTTTGAAAATACGCTGTGGTGAATTCTACTATCTTGGCGTATATCCAAAGTTGCAAAATGGTGTCCAAAAAGTTGAATTTTGTTGATCAAGCTCGTAATTTCACTTAGATATAAAGAATGATGATCGCGCTTAACAATTTTTCTAACTTCTTTCAATTCGTTAAGAAAACCTTCTAGGTCAAATGCTCCAGGCTTATCAATTGCACTGTATGCATTCGCTATCATATTATTTAGTGAGTCTTCTACCCCACGAAAGGTGAGTTTTCTGCGAAGTTTTTTTAAATCCCTAGCGTAATTTTTTAATATTGATTTTTGAAGTAACCCAGCGACTTTCAAAGTGGTATCCGGAAGGACAAATGGGTTTCCATCACGGTCTCCGCCTGGCCAAAATCCAATGTTTATAATTTCATTCTTTATGATTTTGTGGTCGTAAATATTTTGCTGTATGTAATCAAAAATAGATCCAAAAGAATCGTAAAATACATTTTCTAAATACCATATAAGATTTACGGCTTCATCATAAGGCGTGGGTTTCTTATGCTTAAAGAATGGTGTTTTTCCAAGTTGAGCAAGTAAATTATTGATTCGACTCAAGTCGTTATCCTTGATCGCCTCGGTTAGATCTGTGATGATTCCTAAAACTGAGCCGGGGTAAAATTGAGTGGGATGTGCTGTAAGAACAATACGGACCTTAAACTCATCCAGATAAGCTTTAAGCTCATCTATTTTATTTTCTGAAAATGCTTTCTCTTTCAAACTGCGCAAAGTTCCAATCCCATCCATGTTATTTATGACTGGAAAAGCAGCATCTTCAATGGCATCAAATAAAACTACCTGACGCTCAATGTACTGAATAAAACGAAACAATAATTTGATTTGGCTTTTCTTAGTGCGTCGCGCTTGATACTTTTGAAAAAACGTCTCGACAATAGCACTAGGGTTATCGCCAGCAGCATAACCTTTTTCACAAGTTTCGTGAAACAAAGGTAGTAAGACCCCTGTCTTTGTGATTTGATCAAAAGGAAGTGTCATAAAGATACTGTTGTATATCTGAAATTTTGATAACACATTTTTCTTAAAACGCTCTAATTTTGGTTGAACTGCCATGAGAATCTATTAAATTGGGTGTAAAGATAATAAAGCTATCTCCCTAAAGCATAACACATAAAACAAATTGCTGATTTAGCAACCATAGCTACTATAATTAGCAAATATTCAATAAAGTATGAGATTTTTTAAACATTCATGATACTGAAAAAAGAATCTACACGACAAGAATAAAATAGAATCTAAGGAATAACGTCAAATTTATCATAAAATCACAAACAGTAGTTTTTTTAATTATTATATTTAAAACAAAAAAATGAGCAAACCAAAATTCCAAAATTCACTTAGTATTCCAGTTATAGCAGCACCTATGTTTTTGATTTCTGGCCCTAAATTAGTTATAGAATGCTGCAAAAACGGAGTTGTTGGGACCTTCCCAGCTCTTAATCAACGTACCACAGAAGGGTTTGAAGAATGGGTTATTGAAATCAAAACTGCGGTCGAAAATTTTGAGAAAGAAACAGGACAAACCCCTGCTCCTTTTGGTGTAAATCTTATTGTTCACCAGACCAATCCAAGATTTCAAGCGGATTTGGCCGTTTGCATCAAACATAAAGTCCCTTTAATCATTACCTCATTGGGTGCAGTACCTCAACTTGTAGGTGCTGTTCATAGTTATGGAGGTCTTGTGTATCATGATGTCATCAAAAAACGACATGCAGAAAAAGCAGCTGAAGCAGGTGTAGACGGCTTGATCTTGGTTTCCGCAGGAGCTGGTGGCCACGCAGGTACATTAAACCCAATGCCTTTTATTGCTGAAATAAAAAAGTTTTTCAAAAAGACCATACTGCTTTCAGGCTGTATTTCTAATGGAAGAGATGTTGCTTCAGCCTTGCAAATGGGTGCTGATTTAGCTTATGCAGGTACACGATTTATAAATACTGTAGAAAGTAAAGCCTCAGATGCTTACAGAAAAATGATTATTGATTCAGGAGCAAGCGATATAGTCTACACCGCTGCAATTTCAGGTGTTTCAGCCAACTTTCTCAGACCGAGTCTAGAGCTTATGGGGATTACAGAAGAAATGCTATCCGGAACCAAAAAAATTGATTTTGGCAATGAACTTACAGCTATGGAACAAGAAGCGAAGGCATGGAGTACCATTTGGTCGGCTGGACAGGGTGTAACCACAATTCAAGACAATCCTCCAGTAAAAAAACTCATTGAAAAAATGAAAGAAGAATTTATAAATGCCATCAAAGAACAGAACGAGTTATTGAAATTGTACAAATAAAAAATCGGAGGAATTGTCTATCCCTTTAAAATCACCAACGCAATTCCTACAAAAAATCCTGACTGCAAACGGTTCAAAAATTTTATTCTTTTGGGTGAATTAAAAAATAATTTGGAAAAAAACCCAGACAACAACACAAAAGAAGAAAACACCATGAACGAAGTAATGATAAACAAAAATCCTAGGACATAAAACTGTTTAAAAAGGGGGACAGAATCACTAAAAATAAAAGCAGGAAAGAAGGCTAAAAAGAAAATAGAGACCTTTGGGTTCAGTACATTCATTATAAATCCTTGCTTAAATAATTTAATAAAATCTTTTGATGAGGCTACAGAGGATAAAGCACTTAAACTTTGTTTCGATTTATAAACTTTAAACGCCAAAAAGAGCATATAAGCAGCACCAAAAACTTTCAGTATTAGGTATATTATGTCATTTGCCTGAATAAATGCAGACAACCCAAAAGCCACCAAAGTGGTGTGAATTAGACAACCAGACATTAAACCACAAACTACTGCCATACCAGACTTTTTTCCATGAGCCGCACTTTGGATAAGTACAAAAACATTATCCGGGCCAGGTGAAAATGCTAAAGTCGCTGTAGCAATTACAAAGGATAGTAGAATCTCGAAATTCAAAATTAGACTGATTTTGTTCGTTTCAAAAGCGCTCTATTAATGCGCTTGATAAGTGCAGGGCC
Organism: Bacteroidota bacterium; assembly: GCA_027593245.1. Taxonomy (GTDB): domain Bacteria; phylum Bacteroidota; class Bacteroidia; order Flavobacteriales; family Flavobacteriaceae; genus UBA3537. The sequence continues at coordinate 5,823 of JAQCJC010000053.1, forward strand.
CTCATAAACAAATCCAGTGTAGATTTGAAGCAAATCCGCACCAGCATCGATTTTCTCAAGAGCATCCTCAGCCGAATGAATCCCACCAACGCCAATTATTGGAAACGCCTTGTTGCTTTGTTTAGACAAGTACCTAATTACCTCTGTGCTCTTAGATTTAAGCGGTTGACCGCTCAAGCCCCCATTGCCTATAGCTGCTAAAGCTTCCTTGGAAGTCTTCAGCTCAGAACGTGAAATGGATGTGTTAGAGGCTATTACACCTGCGATGTTTGTTTGCACAATCAGTTCTATAATTTCATCGAGTTGATTGGTATTTAGATCTGGAGCAATTTTAAGTAATATAGGTTTTTGAAGCTCAAAGGTTTTATTGATGCGCTTCATTTCTGCAATAAGCTCTTTTAGATATTCTTTATCATTGAGTTTAGCATGACTTCCTACATTTGGACAACTGACGTTAAGTACAAAATAATCTACATAAGGGTGCAATGCCTTGAAGCAAGTTGCATAATCCTCCGTATATTGATCTGGGGAAGTTGCTGTATTTTTTCCAATATTTCCACCAATTATTAGTTGTTTCTTATTCTTTTTAAGTTGTTTAATTACAGCCTCTAATCCTGCGTTATTAAAGCCCATTCTGTTGATAAGACCATTGTCCTCTTTAAGCCTAAAGAGACGCTTCTTGGGATTGCCATCTTGAGCTTTTGGCGTAACTGTTCCAATTTCTATAAATCCAAATCCAAAATTGGCTAACTCATTGTACAGTACGGCATTTTTATCAAATCCAGCCGCAAGACCAACAGGGTTTTCAAACTTGAGGCCAAATAACTCACGTTGCAAATCAGAGTGCTTTAGCTTGAATATGCCTCGTAGCAAAGAAGGAACCAATGGGATTTTAGAGATTAATTTAATAAAATCAAAGGTAAAATAATGTACCGTTTCAGGGTCAAATTTGAAAAGAAGAGAACGAATAACTGCCTTGTACATGTCAACGGTTTGATTGCAAAAATACATTAATTTAAGAACACAAAAAAGACTCAAAACAAAAGAAGCTTAAGATTTGTCTTGTATGTTTAGGTTAATTATTTTTGAATAAATCCTATGACCAATGTTAGATAGAAAAAAAATTCTTAACCGCTTTCTAAGTTACGTAAAAATAGATACTGAAAGCGACCCAAGTTCTACAACAACTCCAAGCACAGAAAAGCAATGGACATTAGCCAGACTACTTGCAGAAGAACTAAAAATAATAGGGTTAGTTGATGTTTCAATTGATGAGCATGCCTATGTTATGGGCACATTGCCTTCAAATGTAGCCCATGATGTTCCTGCTATTGGATTTATTTCACATTTTGACACTTCACCAGATTTTACTGCAGCAAAAGTGTCCCCCCAAGTCATTGAAAATTATGACGGGAAGGCTATTGTTTTAAACGCTGAGCAAAATATCGTTTTATCGCCTGATTATTTCGAAGATTTATTACTCTATAAAGGACAAACGCTTATTACTACAGATGGAACAAGCTTGTTAGGTGCCGATGATAAGGCAGGGGTCTGTGAGATTGTAAGTGCTATGGAGTATCTTGTACAACACCCCGAAATAAAACATGGCCCCATAAAGGTCGGGTTTACTCCAGATGAAGAAATTGGTAGAGGTGCTCATAAATTTGACGTCAATAAGTTTGGCGCACAATGGGCTTATACCATGGACGGCAGTCAAATTGGTGAACTCGAATACGAAAATTTTAATGCTGCTAGTGCCGAAGTTCGTATTCATGGTAAAATAGTACACCCTGGCTACGCGAAAGGAAAAATGGTTAACTCTATGTACTACGCTCAAAAATTCATAGACAGTCTACCTAAAAATGAAACACCTGAAGAAACTGAAGGATACGAGGGATTTTACCACTTGCACCATATGGAAGGCAAAGTAGAAAAAACGATTTTAAAGTATATCATACGCGATCATGATTTTACGCTTTTTGAAGCCCGAAAAACAACCGTAAAACAACTTGTTGAGGCATTTGATAAAAAGTACTATAAAGCCACTTTTGAAGTTGAAATCAAAGACCAATATTTCAACATGAAGGAAAAAATTTTACCTGTAATGCACAGTGTTGAAATTGCCGAACAAGCCATGAAATCTTTGGGAATAAATCCGCTCATAAAACCCATCCGTGGTGGAACCGATGGTTCTCAATTGAGTTATATGGGGTTGCCTTGCCCAAACATTTTTGCAGGAGGTCACAACTTCCATGGACGTTACGAATATGTACCTTTAGAAAGTATTCTGAGTGCCACAAAAGTGATTTGTGAAATTGCAAAGTTGACACAGTTAAAATACGCATAAAAAAAGCTGCCAATTGGCAGCTTTTTTTGAATCATTTGTGATGTTATTTTTTCTTAGAAGAATTTAACTTCTGTGACATCTCCATAGAAATGGCCGAACGCTCAAACTTGATTTTCCCTGCTAGTGTTTCAATTACGCAAGAAGCATCTTTGTCGTTGAGTTCAGCTACTTTTCCGTACATTCCTGATTTTGTGATAACACGGTCGCCTTTTTTTAGTGCTGCTGCAAATTGTTTTTCTTTTTTGGCTCGCTTCATTTGAGGTGCAATCATAAAGAAATAAACAATCACAAGCATTAATAAAAAGGGTGCAAAATTACCTAGACCTTCCATAAGTATTTTTCTTTAATTTGGTTATTGAGTTTTGACTACTGGAGCTGCGTTTGGATCAGGTACAATAAAAGCTGAAATACGGACTTGCTCTCTACCACTTTCAGTATTTGTTGTCAGAGTAATAGTTTTAGACACCTTGTTTGCACCTTTACCATTGAACTTTACTGTAAACTGAGAAGAAGCACCCGGAGCTAGTGGCTCTCTACTCCATCCTTGAGGCACAGTACATCCACAAGTACTTTTAATATCACTAACAACAAGTGGAGATTGACCTGAATTTGTGTAAGTAAACATAGTCTCAACAGGTGTTCCGTTTTGAATTTCACCAAAATCATGCGCTACCTTATCAAAAGTAACTGAAGGATAAACAATAGTTTGCGCATCGCGTTCTGCTGCTTTGGTAACATTTTCTTGATTTATTTTGTCCGTTGCATTTTCCTTACAAGAAGTAAAAGAAACTAGAGCTACAGATGTAAATAATAAAAATAGTTTTTTCATGGGTTTATAAATTGATTAAAAGTTAATTTTTTTGTAGTATAAATTTAGTAAAAATTACATTAATCCACGTCCTTTCTTATTCAAGGTTTTTTTCTCGTTGTAGTCTCGGACAATTTTATCTAAAACTCCATTAATAAAAACATTACTCTTTGGGGTAGAATAGTCTTTCGCTAATTCAATATACTCGTTTATGGTAACCTTGGTCGGAATACTCGGAAACTCCTTAAGCTCACAAATAGCCATTTGAAGTAATACAAAATCAATTGAAGCTATTCGGTCCTTATCCCAATTTTTTGTGTTTCCAATAATTTCCTCATTCAAAATAGATTTATTAGCAATTGTTTTGCTCAGCAACAATGTACCGAAAGCTTCATCATCTTTATCTTTGAAAAGAAGCGGCGTAAAATAAGTATCTACTGAGTTTTCTTTTAGTTTGTTAAAAAGCTTAACTAAAGCGGTATTCACCACTGGTAAATCATCGATCCAAGTCAAGTTTTTATCTTCTAGATAATCATATAATTTTTCATTTGGCGCAATAATTTCTTTGAATAAATCAACAATAAATAACTTGTCTTTGTTGAACGTATTTTTTTTAGAATTCATGTAAGATTGATACAACTTACTTTGTATCATTTCTTGAAAAATCAACTCTACATATTCTCCATCGTGTTCCCAACAGTCCATATTGTAAAGTTTAAGTTTAGATGCTAAAGACTCACTTTCAGTCAAATGAACCAATAATGCATTTTCAATAAATCTTATATTTGGATGAGTATCTTCTTGAGTCGGTCGAAATTTTTGTTTGGCCTTTTCTTGAAGATCCTCGGCGCGGTGGCGAAGTTTTAATAGAAGTGATAAAAAGAGTAAGTGCAAGCTATACATATTCTCAAAATTTTGCTGCAACTCAGAAGTAAGAGTGTCTTCAGAATTATTACTTGTTTGCGCATAGAGAATTTGCATCACTTTTGCACGAATATGTCTTCGGTTTAGCATAATATAAAGAACTTAGACTTCTATAGAATTAAATTAATTAGAGCGCAATATTTTGAACTTTGCCTTGCAAAAATAATGTTATTTTGTTCTTAAAAAATTGAAAATTAGTTTTTTTATGATATATCTTCTAAAATCTAAAAAGTATCTTTGCGTTGTATTCCATTATGAAAGAATTACAATACCTTAATAAATATTTTATCAAATACAAGTACAGAGTTGTACTTGGGATCCTTATTGTAGCTTGTGCAAAGATATTTTCATTATTTACACCCCGTCTTATTGGGGACGTAATTACTCTTGTAGCTAATCAATTATCAAATCCAATAGAAGAACAGGTCTTTAAAAAAGCTATTGGCCTCAAAATTCTCTTTATTTTGGGGGCAGCAATAGCCACAGGTATATTTACTTTTCTAATGCGACAGACCTTAATCAATGTATCTCGGTACATTGAATTTGATTTGAAAAACGAAATTTACGAACACTATCAGCGCCTGTGTCTTCCCTTTTACAAACAAAATAGAACTGGTGACCTAATAAATCGAATTTCGGAAGATGTTGGCAATGTAAGAATGTATGTAGGTCCAGCTCTTATGTATACCATCAATATGATTACATTATTTGTAGTGGCACTAATATACATGTACAGCAAAGCCCCTACACTCACTCTTTACACCGTCATACCCTTGCCTATTCTTTCTTTTTCGATCTATTTTTTAAGCAAGTACATACATACTAGAAGCACCATTGTACAAGAGCAACTTTCTGTATTAACCTCAACAACACAGGAAATTTTCAGTGGTATATCCGTAACTAAAGCATATGCCTTAGAAACTGAAACTGAACAAAATTTTGCAGACCTTTCGAACGATCAACGCCAGAAAAAACTGAATTTAACAAAAACTCAGGCTTTCTTTTTTCCTTTGATGCTTTTATTAATTGGTACAAGTAATTTATTGGTTATTTATATTGGAGGACAACAATATATAAATGGAGAAATAAAGGAATTGGGGACAATCGCTGAATTCATTATCTATGTCAACATGCTCACATGGCCCGTAGCCTCTGTAGGATGGGTTACCTCCCTGGTTCAACAAGCCGAAGCCTCTCAAAAACGTATAAATGTGTTTTTAAAACAAATCCCTAGTGTTTACAATACACAAAAAAATACAAACGATATTAAGGGTAAAATATCTTTTCAGGAGGTCTACTTTACCTATCAAGACACCAACATAACAGCTTTAAAAGGCATCAGTTTTACAGTAGATCAAGGAAAAACACTGGCAATAATTGGTAAAACTGGTTGCGGTAAAACAACGATCATAGAACTTATTGGAAGAATGTACAACACCAATAGCGGGCAAATAAAGATTGATGATATCCCAATTAAAGATATTAATCTTCATAGCTTACGCAGCAGCATCGGCTATGTCCCCCAAGATCCTTTTTTGTTCTCTGACACTCTAAATAATAACATCAAGTTTGGAAAAAATAATGCTTCTAATCAAGAGGTAATCAATGCAGCCAAAAACGCAGTAGTACATGAAAATATTATAAATTTTTCCAAGGGATATGAGACTGTTTTAGGAGAACGAGGGATTACGCTCTCAGGAGGACAAAAGCAAAGAGTCTCTATAGCCAGGGCGTTTATCAAATCTCCTCAAATTTTACTTTTGGACGATTGCCTATCGGCAGTTGACACCGAAACAGAAGAGCAAATTTTGAAGAATCTTGAAAAAATTACAAAAAATAGAACCACCATTATTGTGAGCCACCGAATATCTTCTGCCAAAAATGCTGACCATATTATAGTGTTGGATGAAGGTGAAATTTTACAAGAAGGCTCACATAATCAGCTTATTAGCCAAGAAGGGTACTATAAAGCGCTTTATGAACAGCAACTTCATGACGCTTTGAGTTAATTTCATAGAATTAAAATTCTTCAAATAATAGTTTAAAAAAGTTGGCGACTTCATATATTTTTTAGATTTTTGGTTTAAGTTTAATGGTATAAATACTCCAATTATGAATGAACGAGAACAAGACATATTTTCTAAAGCGCTTCGTGCGGGGAGAAGAACCTATTTTTTTGATGTTAAATCCACAAAGGCTGGAGATTACTACCTAACCATTACTGAAAGTAAAAAATTCACTAACGAGGATGGGTCATTTCATTTTAAAAAACACAAAATATATCTCTACAAAGAAGATTTTAATGAATTTAAATCGATTCTTGAAGAAACTACAAACTTCATCATCGGTGAAAAAGGAGAGGCTATAATCAGTGATTACAACCCCAGTAGTTCAGCTACAGAGTTAGAGAAAGACGATGAAACCAAAACTTCTGATAGTGAATTTATCGATTTAAAATTTGAAGATATATAGACTTTAATTTCATACAATATGATAAACCGCCAATGCTCTTGGCGGTTTTTTTATATATTTATGTAAATTTTACAGCATGAAATTACCACTATTCTTATTATGGATTCCTCTTTTTATTTGTGCACAGCAAGCTCCACAGCTCGGTTACTATCTACCAAACAGTACTGATTACAATTCTGAGATCTCAACTCCTGAATCAGTAATTGGCCATCAAGTTGGAGAATGGCACATCACGCACGATAAACTACTGCAGTACTTTCAAACACTAGCGTCAGAATCCGATCGGATTAAAATAGAAAACCGAGGGATGACATTTGAAGGAAGGCCATTGATTTTACTCACCATTAGTGATCCAAATAATCTCAAACAGCTGGAAAAAATTAGAACAGCACACATACAAGCTACAGAAGGAAATGACTTCATGGGTACTGCTTATAGACCTGTAGTAGTCTATCAAGGGTTTTCCATTCATGGTAATGAAGCCAGTGGCTCAAATGCTGCGCTGCTCCTTGCCTATCATTTGGCTGCCTCAGAATCTATGGAAGTAAAGACATTATTAAAAAATACTGTCATTTTATTTGACCCTTCACTAAACCCGGACGGACTCCAGCGTTTTGCACATTGGGCGAACACAAACAAAAACATTAACTTGAATCCTGATCCTAACGATCGTGAATACCATGAAGATTGGCCAGGTGGACGTACAAACCATTACTGGTTTGATATGAATCGAGATTGGTTGCCAGTACAACTCCCAGAATCAAGAGCACGTATCAATACATTTCATAGATGGATGCCAAATATTCTAACCGATCATCACGAGATGGGGACTAATTCTAGTTTTTTCTTCCAACCCGGAATTCCTTCAAGAACTCACCCGTTGACGCCTGAACTAAACCAACAGCTTACAAAGGAAATTGGGACGTACCACGCAGCAGCATTCGATGATATTGGTTCGTTGTATTATTCTGAGGAAAATTATGACGATTTTTATTATGGTAAGGGATCCACTTTTCCTGATATTAATGGCAGCATCGGCATATTATTTGAACAAGCGAGCTCGCGCGGACATATTCAGGAAAGTGACAATGGTCTGCTCACATTTCCTTTTACGATTAAAAATCAATTAACTGCTGGGCTATCCACCCTAAAAGCAGCATTAAACATGCGTGAGAAATTACTTCAATATCAATATGACTTTTTCAACAATGCTCGTAAAGAAGTAAAGTCATTAGACCAAGAAGCATATATTTTTGGTGCACCAAATGACCCGGCAAAAGCTTTTCATTTGGCAGAAATTTTAGAGCACCATCAAATCGAAATTAGGGCTTTAAAGGATGATATTTCGTTTGGTGGGAAAGTATATCCAAAGGCCAGCTCTTACCTAGTACCAAAAAAACAAAAAAATAGCCGTCTGCTCAAGGCCATGTTTGAGCGGCGTACTGCCTTTAGGGATAGCTTATTTTATGATATCTCAGCATGGACCCTTCCCTTGGCTTTTGACCTTAACTTCACAGACAAAGGAAAAATGAAGTATGCAGACGAAAGCATATTACCTGAATTATCCCAAGGGCAAGTAAGTCAAAAAAGTGACTATGCTTACATCATGCCCTGGAGTGATTACTATAGTCCAAAAGCGCTAAATATACTTTTCCAAAAAAATGTTAGGGTGAAAATGGCGTTGCAACCATTCAGCTCCGGATCTAGAAGCTTTGGTTATGGCAGCATTCTTGTTCCAGTTCAAAACCAAGCCTATTCATCAGAAAAAATTCATAAGATATTAGAAAAGGCTGCACAGGAAAGTCATCTTGTGATGTACGGCCTTCCAACAGGAGTAACAAGTGGACCAGATTTGGGCAGCAATAATTTTAGAACATTGACAAAACCTAATATTGCACTGATTGTTGGACCTGGCATAGATGCGTACGATGCCGGAGAGATTTGGCATTTGATGGATACACGCTACAACATACCTATCACAAAATTAGATATTTCCTTTTTGGCTCAAGCAAATCTCAAGCGCTACAATTGCATTGTTTTACCAAATACTTATGGTCTAGAAGATAAGGTCGCTCAAAAACTTAAAAGTTGGGTAGAAAACGGAGGCACATTAGTTGCATACCAAAATGCATTAAAATGGCTTAAGAAACATAAAATGTTTTCCATGGAACTTCAATCTAAAACTTTGGAGGCCAAAAATATTAGTTTCGAAGATCGGTTAAAATTTAGAGGGGCTCAAGGCATTGGTGGAGCTATTTTTGAAGCAAAAATAGACCGCTCGCACCCCATAAATTTTGGATATGACAGCAATAAATTGGCCTTGTTTCGCAATACAACTATTTTCATTAAACCTGATAAAAACAGTTATAATAACCCAATTCAATACAGTCAAAA
>JAQCJC010000054.1 GCA_027593245.1 Bacteroidota bacterium
GCCGTATTTCATTTAATTCTTATTTAGACTTATTAAATATAATATTCTTTTTCTTCCACAAAAATACAAACCATTTTTAGTCTAAACAAAAATTATTTAGATTAATTATAAATAAAATAAATAATCTCCGTTATTAGCATCGATATTATGCCTTGTTGTAGTTATAAATATCAAAAAAAGCCTTAAATTTGCATGCAATTAAACCTAATTGCAATGCAAGCACACCTTTCAAAAATTGTTGGCGAAGGTCTTACCTACGACGACGTACTTCTAATTCCTGCTTATTCTGAGGTATTACCACGAGAAGTTAGTATAAAGACTAGCTTTACACGCAACATAAGCCTAAACGTTCCTATAGTCTCTGCAGCTATGGATACCGTTACTGAAAGTGCAATGGCTATTGCCATAGCGCGTGAAGGAGGTATTGGTGTTTTGCATAAAAATATGTCTATAAGTCAACAAGCTATTGAAGTCCGAAAAGTTAAACGTGCGGAAAGCGGAATGATCATTGACCCTGTCACACTCGATCTAGATGCTATTGTGATTGATGCTAAGAAAAGTATGCAAGAACACAGTATTGGCGGGATTCCAATTGTCGATGCAAATGGATTATTGAAAGGAATTGTAACCAATAGAGATTTAAGATTTGAAAAAAATAATAATCGTCCCATCACTGAGGTGATGACCTCTCAAGATTTAGTTACGACTTCTGAGGGGACTTCTCTTCAACAAGCTGAAGTTATTCTCCAGGAGAATAAAATAGAAAAACTTCCAGTTGTTGATAGAGATTTTAAGCTCATTGGCTTAATAACTTTTCGTGATATTACCAAACTTACTCAGAAGCCTATTTCTAATAAAGATCATTATGGTCGTTTGCGCGTAGCTGCGGCTATTGGCGTTACACATGATGCGGTAGAGCGTACTTCCGCACTTGTTCAATCCGGTGTTGATGCTATTGTTATAGATACAGCGCATGGACACACCAAAGGCGTGGTGTCTATACTTAAAAACATTAAAAAGGAGTTTCCGGAATTAGATGTAGTTGTTGGGAATATAGCTACAGCTGAGGCAGCCAAGTATTTGGTTAACGCTGGTGCCGATGCTGTTAAAGTTGGAATAGGCCCCGGTTCTATATGTACAACAAGAGTTGTTGCAGGGGTTGGTATCCCTCAATTCTCTGCTGTGCTTGAAGTTGCAGCTGCACTAAAAGGTTCGAGTGTTCCTGTTATTGCCGATGGCGGAATTCGTTACACAGGAGATATTCCAAAAGCCCTAGCCGCAGGAGCCGATTGTGTGATGTTAGGTTCATTACTGGCAGGTACCAAAGAATCCCCAGGTGAAACCATTATTTACGAAGGACGTAAGTTTAAGTCATACAGAGGTATGGGTTCTGTTGAAGCCATGAAAGAAGGAAGTAAGGATCGTTATTTCCAAGACGTCGAAGATGATATTAAGAAGTTAGTTCCAGAAGGTATTGTAGGCCGCGTCCCTTATAAAGGAGACCTTTATGAAAGTATTCATCAATTTGTTGGTGGTATTCGCGCGGGTATGGGATATTGCGGCGCTAAAGACATAGAAACGCTAAAAGAAAACGGTAAGTTTGTAAAAATTACATCTTCTGGAATTAGTGAAAGTCACCCTCATAATGTCATGATTACCAAAGAAGCACCCAACTATTCGCGATAAGCTTGTGTACATTAATCAATTTTTTTACTTTTAAATTCTTTTAAAATATTTGACTATGCGTGCATTTTTTTTGCTCACAATTTTTCTGTTTTTATCCCCAATTTTTGGTCAATATCCACCAATTAACTCAGAAATTTTAATGACTATAAACAGCGAGGAAATTTCAGTTGATGAATTCTTAAATGTTTATCAGAAAAACATCAACCTAGTTCAGGATAAACAACAAAAAAGTATTAAAGATTATTTAGATCTTTACATTAACTATAAATTAAAGCTGGCTGAAGCAAGATCTCTTGGCTACGATAAAAAAGAGAGCTACTTAAGCGAATACGAAGGCTATAAAGAACAACTTATTAAAAACTATCTTACGGATAAAAAGATTACAGAAGAATTACTTCAAGAAGCGTATAGTCGAAAATTAGAAGAAGTAAAGGCTCAGCATATTTTGGTTCGTTTTAATTCTCAACAAGACACACTCTCAAAGCTCAACCAAATAAATGCCTTACGGAACCGCTTCTTAAATGAAGATTTTGAAACACTTCGAAAAGAGATACACGACGGCCAATCTATTTTTGTTGAAGATTTAGGGTATTTTTCGGCCTTCAAAATGGTTTACGATTTTGAAAATGCAGCATACAATACAGCTGTTGGAGAAATTTCTCAACCTTTTAAAACACAGTTTGGCTATCATGTGGTTAAAGTCCTCGACAAAAGACGCTCGAGAGGAAAGGCTGAGGCTGCACATATAATGATTGCAAACAATTCAAAAGACACTACTCAAACACCTGAACAACGAATCAATGAACTTCATCGTTTATTGCTGCAAGGAGAGTCTTTTGAGAGCCTGGCTAAACAGTATTCAGATGATAAAAGTTCAGCAACAAATGGCGGAAAATTAAAACCCTTTGCTTCTGGTGAAATTAATTCTGAGATTTTTATCGATACAGCATTCAATCTGAATGAGGGTGAGATATCAACTCCGATTCAATCTCAGTTTGGATGGCACATCATAAAGTTGTATGCTCAAATCCCAGTTGAAGATTTTGAAAATATAAAATACGATTTGGAACAAAAAGTAAAACGCGACAGTAGATCTTCAGTTATTAAGAAAAAAATGATTGAATCTCTTAAAAAGCAATATCAAATTGATGCCGCAGATCTCCCCACTATTTCTAATTTGTTTGTTTATCACGACGATTTAAAAGAATGGATTTTGAAAGACAGCAGTAAGAAACAAGCTCAGTTTATTAAAATAGAAGATCTTATTTTTACTTATGTCGATTTTTTAGCTTATCTAAATAAAAAATTCCCTAAAAAATTGAACAGGGTACAGAAATCAAATTTTATTGCCGAACAATATGGTATTTTCTTAGAAGATCAATTGTTGGAATATAAAAAAGAACAACTTCCTTTCGAAAATTTAGAATATGCACAAATTCTTAAAGAATATGAAGAGGGATTACTTCTTTTTGACATCATGCAAGAAAAAATATGGGACGTTGCTAAAAACGACTCTACAGGTCTTTTAGTCCACTACCAAGAGTACAAAAATAAGTTTAGTTCTCCAGCCCAATTAACAGCTAGTATAGCTCGATCCTCAAAAAAAGGTACGCTAAAAAAAACAAAAAAAATGTGGAAAAACGGTAGTTCGAACGAAGCCATCACATCAGCCTTAAATGCTAAAGAGCAAAAGGTTATTCTATCTAGTGGATCTTTTAATATTGACGACCATCTGTTGCCAAAACAAACTCAATTCACAACTGGTATTTCTTCTATTTATTCGATTGAGGACGGTTATGTTCTTTTAAATATTACAAGCCTAGTTCCCGAAAAAAACTTACCTTTTGAAGCTTCTAAGGGGGCTGTTATCTCAAGTTATCAAGAGACGCTTGAAAAACAATGGATTCAAAACTTAAGAGAAAAATATAATTTTTCAGTAAACAATGAAATGCTAGAAGCATTATCTTCAAAAGTTTCGCAATAATGTTTAGAAATACACTTCCTTTTTTTTCTTTAATTTTTCTTTTTTTGTCCTGTGAATTATCCACTTCAGCTAAAGATGGCTTTCCTTTAGCAAGAGTTAATGATGAGTATTTGATGCTTGACGATGTTGATTTTTCTGAAATGCAAGGGATTAGAACTGAAGACAGCTTACTCCATATTCAGACGGTCATTAGAAATTGGGCGACACAACAATTGCTCATCGATGGAGCAAGAATAAACCTTGGAGAAGAACAGCAAACAGATTTTAGAGGTCTTGTAAAACAGTACGAAACTGATTTGTATACATCTGCGTATACAGAAGCCTTAGTAAAAGGTAATTTAGATACAACCCTAACCCAAGAAGAATTAACGGCAACTTATAATCAAAATAAAGAGCTGTTTGTTTTGAAGGAAGATTTAATTAAACTTCGCTACATCAACATAAAATCAAATATGTCCAATAGCCAAGAAATTAAACGTCGTTTTAAGCGTTATAGCTCAGAAGACAAGGCTCTTTTAGATACTATTTCAATACAATTTAATTCATTCTTTTTAAATGACTCAATTTGGATTAAAGCTGATCAAGTGATTTCGAAAATTAAACCGCTACAAAAAGGATTTAATAAGCTGTTGCTAAAAAAACCAAATTTTATTCAGCTCAACGACTCTTTAGAGTTATATTTGATTAAAATAAATGAAGTACTTGCGCCAGGAATGCAAGCCCCAATGGAATATGTATTACCCACATTACGTCAAATTATCATTAATAAACGTAAGCTGATACTAATTAATCAGTTGAAAAAAGAAATTGTAAATGATGCCATCAACAACAAAAAATTTGAAATTTATGACTAAGTCCCTATCCATTTTAGCAATTCTCAGTTTAATGGTCTTCAGTCAGTTATCTGCACAAGAGATTATCGAAGATAAAATAGAAGAAGTTCTAGAAGTTCAGATTGATTCCACTCAACTCATAAAAATTGATGGCGTTGCTGCGGTTATTGGAGATTTTGTCGTCTTGGATTCAGATATTGACAAACAATTTGCTCAACTCGAGGCCAGTGGTGTTTCAACTAAAGAGATTACAAGATGCCAACTTTTTGGTAAACTTCTTGAAGATAAATTATACATGCATCATGCAGTAATTGATAGTATAGAGGTTAATGATGCAGAAATTCGGTCTTATGTTGATCAACAGCTCGAAGGCTTTGCGCAGCAAATTGGTTCTATGGATAAACTCATAGCTTATTATAACAAGTCGTCCGAACAGGAACTAAGAGACGAGATGTATGAGTTAAACAAGAATGGGAAAATGGCATCTATGATGCAGCAACAAATTATAGATGAAATTGAAGTGACTCCAGAAGAAGTTCGACAATTTTTCAATAAAATTCCAGTAGAAGAGCGACCACTTTTTGGAACAGAGTTGCGTGTTGCTCAGATCGTTATCATTCCACAGACTACTCAAAATGAAATAGATAAAGTTGTAAAAAGACTCAGAGAGTTTAGAGCCGATGTTATTGATAATGGTGCAAGTTTCACAACCAAAGCCGTTCTGTATTCTGAAGATCCGGGATCGAAACGCTCTGGAGGAAAGATGACCCTTAATAAAAAACGTCCTATGATGGTAAAAGAGTTTAGAGAGGTTGCATTTTCTTTACAAGAAGGCGATGTTTCGGAACCCTTTAAAACAGATTTTGGATATCATATCATATTTCTAGAAAAAGTTAGAGGACAAGAATACGATGTAAGGCATATTTTACTCCGTCCAAAACTAAACGATAAGGCAATCTTAGCTGCAAAAGAAAAGCTAGAGAATGTTCGTCAATCTATTGTGGATGGAGACATTTCCTTTGCCGAAGCTGCTAAGGAAGTAAGTGATGAAAAAGAAACCAAATTTGATGGTGGTCAATTGCGCAATCCTGAAACTCAAGATTATAATTTTGAACTGACTAAAATGGATCCTGAATTATACGCCCAAATTCAAAATATCGGAGATAATGAAGTGAGTCCTGTTTATAAAGATGGTGACCGTATTAATCCTATAAAATTCAAAATTTTGACAGTCACCCAACGCACAGATGAACATGAGGCAGATTTTGCTAAAGATTATTTGAAAATCAAAGCACTGGCATTACAAGAAAAGCAGCTCAACGCAATCGCCGATTGGCAAGAAGAAAAAATTATGGATACTTACATAAAAATAAATGGTGAATTGAGAGCTTGTGATTTTAAGAGCAACTGGTTTAAAAATTAAGCACATTTCATGTCGGACGTCAATGCATTAAACAACTACCTTAAAAAATTTGAGCAACTCAAAAAAGAGATCGGCAAAATTATAGTTGGTCAAGATGTAGTAATTGAGCATATTTTAATATCAATATTTTCAGGAGGGCACGTACTGCTTATTGGTGTTCCTGGATTAGCCAAAACGCTAATGGTAGATACTATTGCCAAAACTCTTGGTCTTGATTTTAAACGGATTCAATTCACACCAGACTTGATGCCCAGTGATATTTTGGGGAGTGAAATATTAAATAATGAGCGAAAATTTCAGTTCATTAAAGGGCCTATATTTTCAAATATTGTTCTGGCCGATGAAATAAACAGAACACCTCCAAAAACACAAGCCGCACTTTTAGAGGCTATGCAGGAACGTTCTGTTACCGTCGCTGGTCAACATTATAAATTAGACCAGCCCTACTTTGTTTTAGCTACACAAAATCCTATTGAACAGGAAGGAACATACCCACTTCCAGAAGCTCAATTGGATCGTTTTATGTTTGCCATAAACCTTGAGTACCCATCATTTGATGAAGAAGTAGAAGTTGTAAAGCAAACAACTTCGGAAAAACAAGCAAATTTAGATGTCATATTTGAGAGTAACCAGCTCATTGAATTTCAACAGCTTATTCGAAAAACTCCTGTGGCAGATAATGTTGTGGAATATGCCGTTAAACTAATCTCAAGGTCAAGACCAGGCACTAAACATACTGCTGAACTTGTTGGTCAATTTGTGGAATGGGGTGCAGGACCAAGAGCATCCCAAAACTTAATTTTAGCCGCTAAAACTCATGCTGTATTAAAAGGCAAATACACGCCAGATATTGAAGATGTTCAGGCTGTAGCCATAAGTGTACTACGCCACAGAATCATCAAGAACTATAAGGCTGCAGCTGAGGGAGTCAGTATTGAGCAAATTATTGAAAGTTTATTCTAAATTTTTCAATATATTTTGATTTTTTATTGCCTTAAGATTACGCATAAATTTGTACATTTATCCCCGATTTTAAATTTCATCCCGTTATGGCTTTCGACATAGATATCATAAAAACAGTTTACCAGCAAATGTCATCAAAAGTTGACAATGCACGAGAGGTAGTTGGACATCCTCTTACCCTTTCAGAAAAAATACTTTACAATCACCTTTGGGACTCAGATCTAAAAAAAGCATTTGAGCGTGGCAAAGATTATGTAGATTTTGCACCAGACCGCATCGCATGTCAAGATGCTACAGCACAAATGGCTTTGTTACAATTTATGCAGGCTGGAAAGAAAAAGGTTGCTGTTCCAACAACGGTTCACTGCGATCACCTAATCCAGGCCAAAGTAGGCGCAACGAAAGATTTACAAGCAGCACTTAATAACAGCAATGAGGTTTTTAATTTTTTAGAATCAGTATCCAACAAATATGGTATTGGATTTTGGAAGCCAGGCGCAGGAATAATACATCAAGTTGTATTGGAAAACTATGCGTTTCCAGGTGGAATGATGATAGGGACAGATTCCCATACTGTAAATGCGGGAGGTCTTGGAATGGTTGCTATCGGTGTTGGTGGTGCTGATGCTGTTGATGTAATGGCAGGAATGCCATGGGAGTTAAAATTTCCTAAGCTAATTGGAGTTAAACTTACAGGGAAACTTTCTGGCTGGACTGCTCCTAAGGATGTAATCCTTAAAGTTGCAGGGATCTTAACCGCCAAGGGTGGAACTGGTGCTATAGTTGAGTATTTTGGCCCTGGAGCAGAATCAATGTCTTGTACTGGAAAAGGAACCATTTGTAACATGGGTGCTGAAATTGGAGCAACTACATCTACATTTGGATATGATGCTTCAATGGAACGTTATTTACGCGCGACAGATCGTAGTGATGTAGCTGATGCCGCCAACCAAGTGAAAGACTATTTGACTGCTGACCCCGAGGTCTATGCAAATCCCGAAAAATATTTTGATGAGCTAATAGAAATCAATTTATCTGAACTCATGCCTCATCTTAACGGTCCTTTCACACCAGATTTAGCAACACCTGTTGGTACAATGACTGATAAAGCTAAAGAAAATGACTGGCCTCTAAAGGTAGAGTGGGGTTTAATTGGCTCTTGTACCAATTCTTCATATGAAGATTTATCTCGTGCAGCCTCCATTGCACAACAAGCATTAGACAAAGGTCTTAGTACTAAGGCAGAGTTTGGTATTAATCCTGGTTCAGAACAAGTACGTTATACAGCTGACCGTGATGGTATTTTAAATGTATTTGAACAACTCGATGCAAAGATATTTACCAACGCTTGTGGACCTTGTATCGGACAATGGGCGCGTTACGAAGACCCAAAAAACGCTCCAAAAAATAGTATTGTGCACTCGTTTAATAGAAACTTTGCAAAACGTGCTGATGGAAATCCAAATACCCATGCTTTTGTTGCTTCTCCAGAGCTTGTAGCGGCTATCGCTATTTCTGGGCGATTAGATTTTAATCCACTGACCGATACTTTAGTTAATGATTATGGCGATGTTGTAAAACTTGATGAACCTACTGGTTTTGAATTGCCTAAAAATGGTTTTGCTGTTGAAGACGCAGGGTACCTTGCCCCCGTCGAAGATGGTAGTGGAGTAGAGGTAGTTGTTGCTGAGGATTCAGAGCGATTGGAATTACTAACTCCATTTGATCCGATCGGGGACAGAATTATTGGTGCTAAATTACTGATCAAAACTCACGGTAAGTGTACTACAGACCATATTTCTATGGCTGGGCCTTGGTTGCGTTATAGGGGTCATTTAGATAATATTTCGAATAATTGTTTGATTGGCGCTGTAAATGCGTTCAATATGAAAACAAATTTTGTAAAAAATCAATTGAATGGTGAGTATGATGCTGTTCCTAAAACCCAACGTGCCTACAAAGATGCTGGAATTTATACAGTTGTTGTCGGTGACCACAACTATGGTGAAGGATCTTCAAGAGAACATGCTGCTATGGAGCCACGTCATCTAGGTGTTGCTGCTGTGATTGTAAAATCTTTTGCGCGTATCCACGAAACTAATCTGAAAAAACAAGGAATGTTAGGACTTACCTTTGCAAATGAAACCGACTATGATTTGATTCAAGAAGATGATACGTTCAATTTCTTAGACTTAGATCAGTTTGCACCTGGTAAACCCTTGAACATTGAAGTTGTTCATACAGACGGTACAAGCGATACAATTTCTGTAAATCACACCTACAATAATTCACAGATTGAATGGTTTAACGAAGGGTCTGCTTTAAATTTGATTAAGAAGAAAAACGCTTAAATAATAACTAAAGCTTTTCAAATTTCACTGTTGCAATTGTTTTTCCATTTCCAATAGGTGGCGTATCAATCACAGATATCGGTACTTTAGGATCTGTTGCTTCATTGCTAGAAGTGAAAGTTACCCCACTGTCTGTACCCGCATCGTACGTTAGCGCATCAACTGTTTTTTCGTCAACAAATTCTCCATTTTCGAGTAGATTTTGATTGATTATGGCGACATACCAATCTGGACTAGGGGCAAGCATTGTGGTAAGTGTGATTGAAGAGAATTTTTCATTTACATCAAGTGTGACGCTGAGTGCTCCAACACCACTTCCTAATCCGTTACCCACAACACTTTTTAGTCCTTCTCCAGCTTCTATTTTGGAGCTAAATTCATCCATCAACGCAGTTGTAGCTCCAATTTCGGCCATGTTTTTGATGCCTTCCGAAGCGATACTGCCTACTTTGAAAAATTCACTTGATGGTCTGTGACTCCATCCAATGAGTTTCGAAAAATGTGCACTTGAGGGATAATCTATTGGAAAATCTTGTGCATTCCATTTGAAATCAAATGTCAATTTATATTTAGCGATTAATAACTCTCTTTCTGCGGGTTCATCGGGTTTACATGAACTAAAAAAACCGATCAAAACCATACAACTCAGTATCCGTATTTTTTTCATTTGGTAAAGGTTTCATGCCCAACCGTTTTATAAAAACAAATCTGAAAATCTCTGAACTAGTATGCAAGATTATTTCATGGCTATAGAACGTTTGGAGCGTTTATTGATATCAAATTTATAAAAAAAAACTATTCTGATAAATCTTCTTTAATGCTTAGATTTTTGGGTGAAGAATTCAAAAAAGAACAAGTTCATCAAAATCATAGAATAGGCATAAATGCTATCTTCTACAGGGATGGTCCCCATTCGAATGCCTAAATTTTCAGCATTGTTATACCACACGACTTGTTTTTCGATCCAACTTCCTGTAAGAACACCATTCACAATAAAAAATGGAATTAACATCACCAAAAAAGTCAGAAAAAAGTGTTGCAGTAGTTTTGGATTATATTTTAAAACAATGAGTGTCAGTGGGATTGCTAAACTAAAATTAACGAGTGTATACCATTTGTCATAGTTGAAGATTAATACTAACACTAGTGTAAGCATCAAACTAGCAGCAATTGATTTTGAACTGTTCTCTCCAAGTTTCATTTTAGGAAAATACAAAAGTAGGGCATAGTGTGTAAATACACAGGCAAAAGGAATGCATATAAAGAAAAGCCATTCTTCTAGTGGGAGACTTAGAATTTTGGTATTTAGAAAGTAATCAGGATTGAAACCCCAAATTCCATTTATTGTAAAAATCACATCCCACGGAATAAAAACAGTCATAGTTATCATCAGGGAAATGAATAACCAATGAAACTTTTTATACAGTTGAAGCCTTGGATGAAAACTGTAGATAAGCGGGATCGAAATAGATCCAATATTTAGCCACAAGTATAAAGTGCTCACAATTTATTTTTTAAAATATTTGAAGGGCACAACCAACATGCCAAAGCATTCACCATCTCCTTTTCCTAAATGTTTATGGTGAATTTTATGCGCCCGTCGCACCCCCTTGGCATACCAATTATTGGCTTTTCGAAACATTTTGAATCGTTGATGGATGAAAATGTCATGCACTATAAAATAAGTAGCGCCGTAAGCCATTATTCCTAGTCCAATAGGAAGTCCAGCCCAAAAGCCTTCATAACTCCAGAAGTAAAAGCAAGTCATGCTTACCACTGCATAGAAGATAAAAAATGCATCATTGCGTTCGAACCAACTGTCGTGGTCCTTGTGGTGATGGTCTCTATGTAAGTGCCATAAAAAGCCATGCATTATGTATTTGTGTGTAAACCATGCCATGAATTCCATTATGCCAAAAGTGGCTAGAAATACAGCAATCCATAAGAGTACGTTCATAATCTTAAACTTATAATAGATTCAGTTGATATTTAATATAACTGCGCGTCAACAGTTCTACTTTTTTATAATTAGGGACGCGAATTCGTGTATTTTTGATTTCTAAGGCCGGAGTTTTCTTTAGTTTTTTCAGTAATTGACTATAATAACGATAAGCCATAAATACACCAAACTTAGCTTCTATTGGCAAAAGTTTTATTCCGTTCAATCCTTCAGCAAAATCATTTTCAATATCATCGATAATATGTTGTTTGGCAATTTCATCGAGGTTATTTAGGTCTGTGTTGGGGAAATACGTTCTGTTAAGTTCGTCGTGATCTGCCTTTAAATCTCTCAAAAAATTAACTTTTTGAAATGCAGAGCCCAAAGCCATTGCAGGTTTTTTTAATGCATCGTACTTTTCCTGATCACCGTTTACAAACACTTTTAGGCACATCAAACCTACAACATCAGCAGAGCCATAGATGTAATTCTTGAATTCTTCTTCTGTTTTGTAAATAGATTTATGCAAATCTAAACGCATGGAATTCATGAACGCGTCAACCAATTCTCTGTCAATATTACATTTGTAGTAGGTGTGTTGAAATGCATTTAAGATAGGGTTTAAGCTGATTTTGTTTTTTAGTGCAACTTCTAAATCTGCTTCAAACTTAATAAAGAGATCTTTCTTTGGGTAATCGTGAAATGAGTCGACAATTTCGTCGGCCAATCGAACAAATCCATAGATATTGTAAATGTCTTGGCGAATAGAGTTGGCCAGCATTTTGGTTGCCATCGAAAAAGATGTGCTGTAGGTTTTGGTGAAAATTTTACTGCAGTCGTCGGATACAGTGTCGAAAATAGATTTCATAAACTCTTACTTTTAATACCATTACAAAAATTAATTACAAAACTTTTTGAATCAGTTCTGCGGTCAACTTTCCGGAGATTAGGGACGGCGGGACACCAGGTCCAGGCACAGTCAATTGCCCCGTAAAATATAAGTTTTCAACTTTTTTACTTTTCAATTTTGGTCGGAGAAATGCGGTTTGTAGTAGCGTGTTAGCCATTCCATAAGCATTTCCTTTGTATGAGTTATAGTCTTTTATAAAGTCATTCACACAAAACGACTCTTTAAAGATAATATTATTTTTAACATTTTGCTCAGTAACATTTTCAAATCTTTGGATAATCTTATCAAAGTAGATAGTACGTAACTCTTCTGTATCTTCCAGTCCTGGTGCTAGGGGAATCAAGAAAATACCTGCTTCTTTGCCCTTTGGAGCACAAGAATCATCAGTAATACTAGGGAAACTAGCGTAAAAAAGTGGTTTTTCTGGCCAAGCAGGATTATCGTAAATAGCTTCGGCATGAACATCAAAGTCAACATCAAAGAAAAGTGTATGATGATTCACATTCTTTAGTTTTTTATCAAACCCTACATAAAACAACAAAGATGAGGGAGCAAAAGTTTTTTTAGACCAATATTTTTCAGAATACTGGCGGTATTGCTTTTTTAAAAGGGTTTCAGTGTGGTGATAATCCGCACCGCTTAGCACTAGGTCACAGTAGTTTTTTTCCCCGTCTATTTCGATTCCGTTTGCTTTACCGTTATCCACCAGTATTGAAGTCACATTAGCATCAGTTTCGATGCGAACACCCAATTCTTTTGCGAGCTGTTCCATCGCTAAAATAACCTGATACATCCCTTGCTTTGGGTGGAAGGTGCCTAGTCCAAAATCAGCGTAATTCATGAAGCTATAAAACGATGGGGTATCACTGGGTTTTGCACCTAAAAACAATACTGGAAATTCCAAAATTTGTGCAAGCCGATTGTTTTTGAACCGCTTCCTAACATCCCGCTTAATAGTACTCAAAAATTGATTTAGTTTCATTACGGTCTTTGGGGTAACCAATTCTAAAGGAGAAACTCCAGGATTGTACACCAAGTCTTTTATTGCAATGTCGTAATTGCTTTTTGCTACATCGATAAATTCTTTAAGTTTTTTTGAACTACCGGGTTCCTCATTTTCAAAAGCAGCGTAGATTTTTTCTAAACTATCCTCTATGCTTATAAAATCATTTTTACCAAAATAGACACTATACGCAGGATTTAGCTTTTCTAAGGTGTAATACTCCGAGGGATGCTTTTGGAAATCACCAAAAAAACGTTCAAAAACATCAGGCATCCAGTACCAAGTGGGTCCAATATCGAAAGTGAAGCCTTCTTTTTTAAGCTGACGTGCACGCCCACCAATAGTTTTGTTTTTTTCAAAAACGGTCACTTGGTATCCTGCCTGGGCAAGGTAGCATGCTGCAGCAAGTGACGAAAAGCCTGAGCCTATTATATGTATTGTCTTCTTCATTTGTGTATAAATGTAGTAAAAAGACTATACAGACTCATCCTGCAAAAGTGTTTTTTACAAATCTTTAACTAAATCCTCTATTTTATCATACAACATTATATTTTTCGGGACGTTTGTAGGATTTAAATTTCGAATTCTATGTCCAATAAGTTTCGCACTATTTTTATTCACACTCAAGTATTCTTCGGAAAATATTTTCAAGTAATCGTGAATGTCATTGTCGCTTGGTTTGATTGTAAAATAAGATATGTATATTATGTCATCATAAAGTTTATTGATGTACTTCAAGTTATTCAAAGGTATGTTTTCGCCTAGAAAAATCGTGTGGTATCCTAAACTCAAAATCTCATAATTAATAAATAATAAACCCAAATCATGCGTTTCGTTTTCAGGCAAAAAAAGAACGACTGTTTTGGTGCTAGGGCGAGGGTCTGTACTTTGCAGGCGCTCGATGTGTACCAAAATCTTTTGTTTAATATGGACAGTTAAAAAATGTTCATGTGATGGAGAGATTGTGTTTGTTTGCCAAAGCATGCCCAAATCAAAAAGTAAGGGAATGAAAACCTCATAGAATATGGTCCTGAAGCTTTTTTCTTCCAGCAAGCTGTTGTATGTGTTGTAAAATAGAATCTGATCAAAGTTGAGCATTGCCAATTTAAAAGCAACTATGGCTTGGCTATCGTTTTTACCCATGAATGCTAATTCTCTTGTTTTTGGTGCAAGTTCCGTCTCGTCTAATGCAGCAATTTTAGAAATTTTAAAACCATTACTGTTCAAAAAACTAATATTGAGAAGCTTTTGAAGATTGTTTAGGTCGTAATGCCTAATATTTGTTTTGCTGCGCTTGGGTTTAAGCAAGTTGTAGCGCTTTTCCCATATGCGGATGGTATGCGCCTTTACACCAGAAAGGTTTTCAAGGTCTTTTATACTAAAGACGTGTTCAGTAGAGTTCATTATTATTTAGATTTAGGGTCTACTAAACTAATAAAAAAAAATGATAAAAGAAATGTTTAAAAAAAGTGCGCACGAGAAGACTCGAACTTCCACGGGAATAACTCCCACTAGCCCCTCAAGCTAGCGCGTC
>JAQCJC010000055.1 GCA_027593245.1 Bacteroidota bacterium
TTCCAGCATTATTGATAATTGACTGTGTTTGATCAGAGGTAGCGATGGTTCCTGTAAAGGCCATAGTAGCGCCACTAGAAGTTGCCATTTGATACCCTTTCCCAATATCAAAGTTGCCAGCAGCTCCTACCGTAGAAGTCGTGTAGTTGGTCCAAGTATTATCGCTATTGTCATAAACCCCAACAGCATAGGTTGAGCCACTGGTTGCCAGTGGAGAACTGTTTGTGGTAACAAATGAATTGATTGATAAGCCATCAACAGGTGCACCAATTAAATCCCACTCTCCACTACCCTGAGTGTTTACATAACGATTGTAAATAATATCACCTGAAGAAGTACCGCCTACTATAATTGAAGCAAACTCATCCGCATCAGAATTTAAAGTCACTGTACCATTGTTTGTTAAATTACCCACAACGGTTGTAGATGATGTCTTTTCAATTGTATAATTACCACCACTTTCAATGGTAATGTTTTGCGAATTTAAAACAAAAGAAAACATTAATAAACAACTAAATATTTTTATTTTCATAACAAAAAAATTATTTTTTCATCTGATAAATCAGTTTTTCAAGTTTTTCAAGTCTCTGTTCTTGTTCTTTAAGTTTGTTTATCTCTGCTTGTTGTTCTTTAAGTGCATTAATTAGCACAGGAACAAGGCCTTGATAGTTTACTGCTAACATTTCATTGTCGCCTTCACTAACGAGTTCTGGAAATACTTTTTGTATGTCTTGAGCCAGTACTCCAATCTTTTGTTTGCCGTCTTTTTTCATTGTGTAGGTCTTACCATCAATAAGTATTAATTTTGCAAGCGTAGAACCAAGTGATACAATATTTGCTTTAAGTCTTGCATCGGAAGAAACCACTACATCACCACTTACTGTTAAATCGTTACTGACTGTAGTATTTCCATTAAAAGCATAAGTACCTGTCTCGAAACCGTTACTTTCAAAATTCATTGTTCCTCCTTCTGTTGAAAAGGTTAAATCATATCCACCACCACTACTTATTTTTGCCAAGGAATTCCCCGCGTCTAATTCAATATTGAATCTATCGCCAGTTGACCCATTAATGTATCCTGTCATTAAATCTCCATCAGAGTGCGCTACTACATCAATCGCTGATCTTTGAGTGAAAGAGCCTGAAAAGGCTGAAAGATCACCAATTGTTAAATCGTCTCCCCCTATTGTCATATCTCCAGTAAAACTACCTTCTCCTGCATAAACAGTGGCACCAGAATCTTCTCCCATATATACAGCTGTTACATCGTCATTTCCAAGAACTACAGAATTATTTGCTTGACCAGTAGCCTGATAACCGATTACTGTTTGATTAGTAGCATCAGCAGCACTTGCATAAGTTTCATAACCTATCGCTGTATTATAAGAACCTGTGGTATTAGTAAATAATGAATTAAGACCAATCCCTACATTACGAGCCCCAGAGGTATTTCCATATAATGAATAAGTTCCAACAGCTGTATTATAAAACCCATTACTATTTTTTAAAGAATAATTCCCGACAGCCGTACTTGAAGATGAAGTAGTATTAGAATATAAAGCCTCTTTCCCAATCGCAGTATTAGCTCCCCCTGAGCTATTCGCAGTTAAAGCATTTACTCCAAAAGCAGAGTTGTTATCCCCAGTTGAAATTGAATTTAGAGCACTTGTTCCTGTTGAAGTGTTGTCTGTTTGCGCATTCATATTAAATGTGATAGTTAATGCTAAAAGTGTAAATATTTTTTTCATTGTGTTTTTTTTTAATTAGTACAAAAAATTAGTTTCAAAGAATACCTAGAAAAATTAATCAAAATTAATAGTTATTTGAAATTAAACTTTTCAAAAATTGGGATCATCCTGCTAAGATAAAAGAATCGTTACATATCTTGATAGATATGTTATTTATTTATAATTCCTAGACTACAACCGGTAGTCATTCTTATTCTACGGTTACGGATTTTGCTAAATTACGTGGTTGGTCTACGTTTTTTCCAAGCAGCACCGCTATATGGTAAGAGAGCAACTGCAAGGGAATGGTCGTTACAAGTGGAGATAAAAGCTCTAAGGTTTCTGGCACCTCTATTACGTGATCGGCCAAGGCTTTTACCTCAGTATCGCCTTTTGTTACAACTCCAATGATCTTCCCCTTACGGGATTTGATCTCTTGGATATTGCTCATAATCTTTTCGTAATGCCCATACTTTGTAGCAATCACCACAATGGGCATCTGCTCATCAATCAGTGCAATAGGTCCGTGTTTCATCTCCGCAGCAGGATAGCCCTCAGCGTGGATGTAGGAGATTTCTTTCAGCTTTAGCGCGCCTTCTAAGGCGACAGGAAAATTAAAGCCCCGTCCTAAGTAAAGCGCGTTGGGAACATCTTTGTAAACTGCCGCTATTTGCTTGCTCAATGCATCAGATTTTAAAGCCTGTTCAACTTTTTCTGGGGTGGTTTCTAGTTCCACCAAATGGCGTTTGTAGTCTGAATTTGAAATCGTGCCTTTGGCCTTTGCTAGTCTTAGAGCCATCATGGTCAAGACCGTAATCTGTGTGGTGAATGCTTTGGTTGAGGCCACCCCTATTTCTGGCCCTGCATGGGTATAAGCCCCAGCATGTGTCTCTCTAGAAATAGACGAGCCTACCACATTGCAAACACCAAAGACAAATGCCCCGTGTTCTTTAGCCAATTTGATGGCCGCCAGTGTATCTGCCGTTTCTCCGGATTGTGATATAGCCACCACAATATCATTTGCGCTTATAACCGGGTTTCTGTAGCGAAACTCCGAGGCGTATTCCACCTCGACGGGAATTCGTGCAAGATCCTCAAAAATATACTCAGCAACTAAGCCTGCATGCCAAGACGTACCACAGGCCACAATGGTAATTTTTTGGGCGTTGAGAAACTTTTCTAAATTATCTTCAACCCCTGCCATTTTGATCAGCCCCTGGTTTACCAACAAACGTCCTCTGTAGGTGTCTTTGATGGCCTGAGGTTGCTCAAAAATTTCTTTAAGCATAAAGTGCTCGTAGCCGCCTTTTTCAATTTGATCAATATTTAATTTGAGCTGTTGAATGTAAGGACTCACCAACGTATCGTCTTTTATTTTTCGAATTTTAGTCTCCTTGTGTAAACGTATTATGGCCAGTTCTTCGTCTTCCAAATAAATAGCATTATTTGTGTATTCTATGAATGGTGAAGCATCACTGGCGACAAAATATTCGTTTTCGCCAACGCCAATGGCCAGTGGACTGCCCAAGCGTGCCGCTACAATTTCATTGGGTTTTTTAATGTCTAAAACTGCAATGGCGTAGGCGCCAACAACTTGGTTTAGGGCAATTTGTACGGCTTTGCCCAGTTTATAGCCGCCATTTTTTTGCACGTCCTCGATAAGGTTCACCAAGACCTCAGTATCAGTGTCCGATTGGAAGGTGTATCCTCTTTTGCTGAGTTCTTTTTTTATGGATGCATAGTTTTCAATGATTCCGTTGTGGATAATAACCAAATCTCCAGAGTTTGAATAGTGGGGGTGTGCGTTTGTGTCGTTTGGGACCCCATGGGTTGCCCAGCGGGTATGGCCGATGCCGATGTTCCCAACGGTATTCTGGTCAGAATTTATTTTTTCTTGAAGATCGCTTACCTTGCCTTTTGTTTTGCTGAGCCTGATGCGCGCTCCATCAAAAAGGGCGATCCCAGCACTGTCATAACCTCTGTATTCCAAACGTTGAAGTCCTTTTAAGATAATGGGTTGCGCTGCGCGGTATCCAATGTAGCCTACTATTCCACACATATGTATATGGTTGTTAAGTTTATAATATAATTTTTATGTTTATGCATCCTGAGTTGATTTTTGCCAATTCCATGCTGAGATTAATGCCTCTTCTATGGTTCTAACCGCCTTCCACCCTAGAACTTTTTTTATTTTAGCTCCGTCAGAATATATTTTTTCAACATCTCCCGCTCTTCGATCTCCTATCGTGTAATTGAGTTTTAAATTGTTTGAAGTTTCAAAAGCAGTGACTATATCCAAAACGCTTAACCCATGCCCAGTACCTACATTAAATACCTCTTTGACGCTGTGCTTAATCAGGTAATCCAAAGCTTTTACATGGGCAATAGCCAAGTCCTGAACGTGGATATAATCTCTTACACAGGTACCATCGTGCGTATCGTAATCACTTCCGTTTACCGTCAGTTTAGGACGCAAACCAGCAGCTACCTCAGCAACTATAGGCACTAAATTACTGGCGTTATCGCTAGAGCAATCCCCGATCAGTCCAGAGTCGTGGGAGCCAATGGGGTTGAAATACCGTAAAGACACACTATTGCAGTTGTTGTTTTGGATTAAAAGCTCGCATTTTTGCTTTGTTTCTCCGTATGGCGATTCTGCTTTTTTGAACGGCGCGCGCTCATCTACGGGCAACTTATCGGGCATGCCGTAAACCGTACACGAAGAGGAAAAGATTAGATTTTTGAACTTGGTTTGTTCAAAGCATTTTAAGAGTGTTTCCAGCGAACCGATATTGTTTTTGTAGTACTTTTCTGGATGTTTAACGGAGTCCTCAACGGATTTATATGCTGCAAAATGAATACAGGCATGAATATCCTTGTAAAGCGCATAAATACGCTCCATTTGTTTTAAATCTGTACAATCCACATTGTGAAATGGTAGTTCAGTGTTTAAAATCTTATTTATACCGCTAAGATTTCGCTCAGAGGTGTTGCACATATTGTCAACAATTATAGGCCAATAACCAGATTTGAATAGTTCAACAACCGTATGAGACCCTATGTAGCCCGCTCCACCTGTAACCAATATTTTTTTCTTCATTCTAGTTGTAAATTTGTTCTGCTTTAAAAAGATTAAAATTCTTGAGCCCGCTGGATTAGATATTGGCCATAGCCACTATTTTTAAGCGGCTCTGCGAGTTTCAAAAGCTGAGCTTTATCGATGTAGCCCATCTGAAATGCAATCACTTCCAAACAAGCAACTTTAAGTCCTTGTCTTGTCTCGATGGCTTTGATGTAATTTGAGGCCTCAATTAAGGATTCGTGTGTGCCGGTGTCTAGCCAGGCAAAGGCACGGCCCATTAGTTCTACTTTGAGGGCTCCACGTTTTAAATACGCCTGATTTACTGTAGTAATCTCCAGCTCTCCTCTCTTACTCGGCTTAATGTTTTTGGCAATTTCAACTACAGAATTTGGGTAAAAATATAAGCCTGTAACCGCATGATTCCCTTTGGGGTGCTCAGGTTTTTCTTCAATAGAAATGGGTTTACCTTCGCTGTCAAACTCAACCACTCCATAACGCTTAGCATCACTCATATAATAGCCAAAGATTGTAGCCATATTGTCATTGCTTACATTGGCGACTGCCGTGTCTAATAGTTTGGAGAACCCATGCCCATTGAAGACATTATCACCCAATACCAAACAAACATCATCGCCTCCAATAAACTCTTCGCCTATGAGAAACGCTTGTGCTATACCATCAGGACTGGCTTGCTCTTTATAGCGCAGTGAAATACCCAACTGTGCCCCACTGCCCAGCATACGTTCAAAATTTGGTAAATCTTCAACAGATGAAATGATCAATATTTCTTTAATGCCCGCTAACATAAGTACCGACAAAGGATAATAGATCATCGGCTTATCATAAACAGGTAATAACTGCTTTGATGTGCCCAAAGTGATGGGGTATAATCGGGTACCTGAGCCACCTGCTAAAATAATACCTTTCATAGCTTAGCGTATTGTTTTTTGTAATAGTCCTGGTAATTCCCCGATGAAACACTGCTGAGCCACTGCTTGTTATTCAAATACCAATCAATAGTAATGGCCAAGCCCTGTTCGAAAGTAACCGATGGACTCCAGCCCAATTCTTTATTGATTTTTGAGGCGTCAATGGCATAGCGCAAATCGTGTCCCGGGCGGTCTTTTACATAAGTGATGAGTTTTTCACTTGTACCTGCTTCATTACCCAACTTAGCATCCATCTGCTGACATAATAGTTTTACTAAATCAATATTTTTCCACTCATTAAAACCACCAATATTATAGGTTTCATGATTTTTTCCTTCATGAAATACCAAATCAATGGCAATAGCGTGATCAACTACATATAACCAATCTCTAGTGTAATTACCATCCCCATACACAGGTAGTGGTTTGTCATTCAAAATATTATTGATAAACAAGGGAATGAGTTTTTCTGGAAATTGATATGGCCCATAGTTATTAGAACAATGGGTTATGACGTAGGGTAATTCATAGGTTTCGCCATAGGCACGTACAAAGTGATCTGAACTTGCTTTTGATGCTGAATATGGTGAGTTGGGCTCGTATGGGGTTATCTCTTTAAAAAGTCCAGTCTCACCAAGGCTTCCATACACCTCATCCGTGCTTATATGATAAAAACGTTTGCCTGCCCAATTGTTTTTATGCAATTCTTTAAAGGCATTTAAAAGCACCATTGTACCCAAGACATTGGTCTTAGCAAAAGCCAAGGGGTTGGAAATGGAGCGGTCCACATGCGACTCGGCTGCTAAGTGAATCACCGCATCAAATTTGTATTGCTTAAAAATGGTGTTGATATAGGCTTGGTCAGTGATATCGCCGTGTAAAAAGCTGTAATTATCCTTAGCTTCAATATCCGTGAGATTCTCGAGATTACCTGCATAGGTCAAAGCATCAAGGTTGTAAATATGATAATCTGCATAGTTAGTGACAAAACGACGAACCACATGAGCGCCGATAAAGCCTGCTCCTCCTGTAATTAATATGTTCTTTGTTTTTGTCATTATCTACTTAACGAACTTAACTGATTTATACACCGTCTTTGGTCTTGTAATAGGACTGGTACCACTCTACAAAAGCAGCAACACCATCTACAACGGAGGTATTGGGTGTGTAGTTGTAGTCGTTTTGTAGGGCACGGACATCGGCCCATGTATGATTAACGTCACCGGGCTGCATCGGCAGCATTTGTTTTTGGGCTTCTACCCCCAGCTTGCTTTCAATGGCCTGGATAAAATCCATCAGCTCTACGGGCGCACTGTTGCCAATATTGTAAAGTTTGTAGAGCGCTGAATCTTTAGCATCTACTAAAAGGGTGTTGACTACCCCAGAAACTATATCATCGATATAGGTAAAGTCTCTTGAGAGTTTACCCTTATTAAAAACTTTTAGGGGCCTGTTGTTGATGATGGCATCGGTAAATAAAAACATGGCCATATCGGGTCGCCCCCAGGGGCCATAGACTGTAAAAAAGCGTAAGCCTACAGTTTCCATTCCATATAAATGCGCATAAGTATGGGCCATGAGTTCATTCGATTTTTTAGTGGCTGCATACAAGCTTATGGGCTTGTCTACATTCGCAGATTCATCAAATGGGACCGCAGCGCTGTTTCCATAAACACTCGAGCTGGATGCATACACCAGTCGTTTCACATTGTGGTGTCGACAACACTCTAAAATATTTAAAAACCCGTTGATGTTGGAATCGATATAGGCCTCTGGATTTTCTAAAGAATAACGAACACCGGGCTGTGCGGCTAAATTACAAACCATATCGAACTTAAGTTCTTTAAATAACTTTGGTAAGGCGTTGCGGTCTTCCAAATTCATACGGATGAACTGCATTTGAATGCCGTAGGATCTGCTGCTGCAAAGCGCATTGAAAACCTCAGCCTCAGCGCGGTCTATACCCAACTCATTTAAGCGCGCGTATTTAAGATTCACATCGTAATACGCATTGATATTGTCCAAACCAACAACAGTATAGCCCAATTTGATCAGCGCTTTAGCCAGGTGAAACCCAATAAAGCCTGCGGCACCTGTTACGAGTATGGTTTTTTTTGTCTTCATTAGGACCCTATGCCTTTGTATATAAACCCTATAGTTTCTAAAGCTGCGCGGTCCAAGACATTACGTCCATCAAAAACAAAGGCCGGTTTTTGCATATTGTTATAAATACGTTGCCAATCGTAGGATTTAAACTCATCCCATTCGGTGAGTACCGCTACGGCATGCGCCTTCTCTAAGGCAGCATAAGGATCGCTTTTTGTTTTTAGGTAGGTTGCATTTTCATCTTCGGAGCGGGTGTTTAAATAATTTAAATCTGCCTGCATTTGAGTGGCCGTCACCTTGGGATCAAATACCTTGATGGTGGCCTGTTCATCCATAAGTAAATCCGCTACATAAATGGCAGCAGATTCTCTGGTGTCGTTGGTGTCTTTTTTAAAAGCCCAACCCAAAAAGGCAATGGTTTTACCATTGACCGTGCTGTAGAGTGTTTTGATAATATTCTTGGCAAAGCGGTCGCGTTGGTGGTTGTTCATTAGAATCACTTGATGCCAATAGTCCGCTACCTCATCCAATCCTAAAGACTTGGCGATGTACACCAAATTCAAAATATCCTTTTGAAAACAAGACCCGCCAAAACCAACAGATGCTTGTAAGAATTTTGGACCTACACGGCTGTCCATACCAATGGCTTTGGCCACTTCCTGAACATCGGCACCAGTGGCTTCACACAGCTCCGAAAGCGCGTTTATTGAAGACACACGTTGGGCCAAAAAAGCATTGGCGGTGAGCTTGGAAAGCTCAGAAGACCATACATTGGTGGTTAGAATATTTTCTTTGGGTACCCAACTGCTGTATATATCCACCAAGGCTTGTATGGCCTGTTGGCCTTTGGGCGAAGACGAATCACCTCCAATAAGCACGCGGTCCGGAACAACCAAATCGCGCATGGCAGTTCCCTCGGCTAAAAATTCTGGATTAGAAAGAATCTGAAAATCCACACCGTTACCGGTATGGTCTAAAATATTTTGAATGGCCTCGGCGGTTTTTACGGGCAGGGTCGATTTTTCGACTACAATTTTGTCTGAGGTAGCGACTTTTGCGATTTGACGCGCACAAAGTTCTACATACTTCAAATCTGCCGCCATGCCCTTACCAGCCCCGTAAGTTTTGGTGGGGGTATTGACCGATATAAAAATTAGTCCTGCCTCTTCAATAGCCTTATCAACTTCAGTAGAAAAAAATAAGTTGCGTCCACGGGCCTCGGCCACTACCTCATCCAAGCCAGGTTCGTATATGGGGAGCTTATTCAAATCGGTATGGTTCCAATCGGCAATGCGCTCAGCGTTGAGATCCACTACCGTGACTTTAATATCGGGATTCTTTTGCGCTATTACAGCCATAGTTGGCCCGCCGACATAACCGGCGCCTATACAGCATATGGATTTAATGTTCATTTTTAAATAATTTTAAATCGGATTGCATCATATCCTTAACCAAAGATGCTAAGTCGTGCTCTGGCACCCAGCCTAATTTATTTTTGGCTTTTGAAGGGTCTCCAATAAGTAAATCTACTTCTGTTGGTCTAAAGTACGTTGGGTCAACAGATAGGACTTCTTTACCAATTTCTAATTGATAATTAGGGTCCTGGCAAGATACCACATAAGCCTTTTCATTACTCCCATCCCCCTTGAATTCTAATTCAATACCTACTTCTGCAAAGGCCATTCGAACAAAATCTCTGACCGTGGTCGTTTCGCCTGTTGCAATAACCCAATCTTCAGCTTGTTCAGCTTGCAGAATCATCCACATCATGCGGACATAATCTTTGGCATGACCCCAATCCCTTTTGGCATCGAGGTTACCTAAGTAAAATTTTTCTTTTTGACCCAATGCTATGCGGGCTACTGCTCTTGTGATTTTTCGCGTTACAAAAGTTTCGCCTCGTCTTGGCGATTCGTGGTTAAATAAAATCCCGTTGCAGGCAAACATACCATAGGCCTCTCGGTAGTTCTTGGTAATCCAAAATCCGTATATCTTGGCAACACCATAAGGGGAGCGCGGATAAAAGGGTGAATTCTCGTCATAAAAGCCCTTGTCGTTTTTATTTTCTGGCATTCCGCCATAAAGTTCAGAGGTAGAGGCCTGGTAAATCTTTGTTTTTTTCTCCAAACCCAATAGGCGAACGGCTTCCAAAATACGCAAAGGCCCCAAAGCGTCAACTTGACCGACATATTCAGGAACATCAAAGGAAACCCTAACATGAGACATGGCGCCAAGGTTATAAATCTCATCGGGTTGACACTCTTGAATGACTTTAGTAATATTCAAGGAATCTGTCAAATCCCCATAATGCAATTTAAAGCGGGGTTTTGGATGGTGAGGGTCTTGATAAATATGATCAATACGGTCCGTGTTTAACGAAGATGCACGGCGTTTAATACCATGGACCTTATATCCTTTTTCTAGTAATAGTTCAGCTAAATAGGATCCGTCCTGACCTGTTACCCCAGTAATAAGTGCTACTTTCATTAATGTAGTTTAATTTTTTTTATGCTATCTATATTGTCTAAAAACCAAGCATAGGTTTTTTTAATTCCTTCTTCAAGTTCTGTGCTATAGTACCAACCCATTGCTTTCATTTTAGATACATCCATCAGTTTTCTTGGAG
This sequence comes from Bacteroidota bacterium, assembly GCA_027593245.1. Lineage (GTDB taxonomy): Bacteria > Bacteroidota > Bacteroidia > Flavobacteriales > Flavobacteriaceae > UBA3537. The sequence goes on from JAQCJC010000055.1 coordinate 10,471, forward strand.
TTCCGTCGGGTTTCTCAGAATCCCAGATGATATCCCCTTGATGTCCAGTAATTTTTTGGATGGTATTTGCCAATTCTTTTATAGTAACGTCTTTTCCCGACCCAACATTGTACAGATGATCATCTAATTGATGTTCTAAAGCATAAACTACGGCCTCAGCCAAATCATCAACAAATAAAAACTCTCGCTTGGGTGTTCCAGATCCCCAAAGGGTTACTGGACTATGGTTGTTTTCTTTTGCCTGGTGAAACTTACGCATCATAGCAGGAAGTACATGCGAGGATGTTAAGTCAAAGTTATCATTGTATCCGTATAAATTTGTTGGCATCAAGCTCACATAATCTTTTCCGAATTGCTTGCGAATGGACTCACAGGCTTTTACACCAGTAATTTTTGCAAGAGCATACCACTGGTTAGTGGGTTCTAAAGAATCAGTTAACAAATATTCTTCTTTAAGAGGTTGCTTGGCAAATTTTGGGTAGATACAAGAGCTCCCTAAAAAGATGAATTTTTCAATGCCGCTTTTAAAAGCGCCATCAATTAGGTTGTTTTGAATTTGCATGTTCTCCATCAAAAACTCATAAGGATAATCATTGTTGGCTAAAATACCACCTACTTTAGCAGCAGCATCTATAACGACCTCTGGTTTTTCTGCATCAAAAAAATTAGCAACTTCTTGTTGATCTCTCAAATCCAGTTCGTGGCTTGTTTTTCCAATTAAGTCAGAGTAGCCTCTGGCCTCTAATGCACGCCATACAGCAGAGCCAACCATACCTCTGTGTCCTGCTATATATATTTTTGTATCCTTATTCATTAGCGTCCAAAATCGTCTTGCACTCTTATAATGTCTTCCTCGTCTGAAGCAACAGCATCGGTATGTTGCCAAATCTCTGCCACCACACCAAAATCATCCAAGCCCACCAAGCGGTGGCGCACCCCCTGGTTGAGTTTAATTTGTGCACCAGAGCTGTAGGGTTTCATCTCATTTTCTACATCTGTTTTACTCTGTACAACCCCCACAGTACCTTTGTAGACTTGCCAAATTTCGGCGCGGCGGTTGTGGTATTGCCAAGACAGCTTTACATTGGGCTTTACCATCAGGATTTTTGGACTGAGTTTGCCTTCAATACGCAACCCCTCCACATCCAAGCCGTTAAAAAAATGATCGGCAAACGCTTGCGCCTGGCGTTCATCTACGTAATAAAAGGCACCCCATGGGCGCTCTAAATCTGCAGCGGTGATTTTGAAGCCTAAAGACTCCAATTCCACCCGAATACCGTTAAAAAACTGTTTGTTCATAACTAGTTTTCCGCTGTTTTAACTTGTTTTCTCAACCCAGAAGATGAAAACCTGTGGTCTCTGGTATTGAAATACAATTCTATGCCTTTGGCCTCGCAATAGGCTCTCCCTGTAAATGGTTTGTCTTTGTACTCATCACCAATGATGCGTACATCCAATTTGAAAGCGCGCAGAATGTCTTCTAAATCTTGTTCAGAAACATAAGGCACAATTTCATCTACAAATTTACAACCTTTTAACTGAATATAGCGCTCTGTAATGCTCTGGGAAGGTGCATTTTTTTCTGCACGGTCTAGTGAGGGGTCCAATTGCAAGCCTACAATCAGGTAATCGCATTGAGTTTTGGCTTCTTCCAACATCTTTACATGCCCTGCATGCAGAAGATCGAAGGTTGAAAAAGTAATACCTATTTTTTTAGTCATATCTAAGTTTTATGAGTGTTTAAGCTAATTGTATTTGATAAGGATTAGCTGTCTAAAGTTTTTTGAGCAACCAACTGCTGGATTGAATTTTATCGCCGAGCCCGTCAATAAGAGCGATGCCAACCTTGCTGCAAGTTGGACGCTCGGGTATGCTGTCGTTGTTTTGATCACCGCCATTGGCAAAAGCTAAGTCGTAAACAGCGCCGTAGTCGGCTGCTATTTTCTCTAGTGTTGTACACACAGTGCGGTCTTTATCAATAGAGAGTATAGCCTTGTCTACAGCTTTGATGTTGGAAACAATAAACAAGCGCTCCGCTTCATTTTGGAATTCTTTACTGCCTTTCAGCGCGCGCTGATGATCCGAATTGACAATAACAATTAAAACATCTGCTAGCGCCTTAGCGTTGTTGATGTATTCCAAATGGCCCTTGTGGATTGGGTTAAAATAACCAGATACGATGACAGCTTTTGGTTTTGACATAGTGGCTTTTAGTTTAGGTTGTATTAAAAAATTTCACGGCTTCGCCGCAGGGTGTCCCATGACCCTCTGAAAATATAAAAAAAAACTGGCGCTGTCTTAGCGCGCCAGTTTGAACTGTATTTTAAAACGGCCGCAGTCCGAAACCGAATAGCAAATACCGTTTTTTACTTCAACAATTTCTGTGTCAACACCCAAAACAGGAGCATCAACATGCGCTCCAATAGAAACGTCAGAAGCGTGATGCATGTTGTTGCAGTACTGCTGTAATTGTTTAATTTCTTTTGGCCAAACTCTTGCCCGCGCTCCATGCACATTCATATAGCCCAATACACTTCTACTGCCGAAAACGATGCGCTGTTCCGCAGCGGTCAGCTGTACAAATACATGCCGAGAAATCAAAGGCTTTTGTATCTTCTTTTTACGATCGCTCCACTGACGAAGCACCTCGACGCTAGGCGTATACGACTTAACACCAAGACACTCTAAATCGGAAACAGCTTTTAGCTCATGTCCAGATTTAACCCTCAAAACCCACCAATAATTTTCCTTGTCAATCACAATATAAATTCTTTTCTATAGTTTGAAAAGTAAATAAGAATACGCTGATCTTGCACACTCTTTTTGGAACGTACAAAGTTTTTGGTGTTGAAGACACGTTCTAATTTTTGATTTAATGAATCGATGACTTCTAACTTTCTGCGATTATTCTGTGCTGCACTTAAAGACGAATCATAAAGTTCTTTCAAAACTAATTTAGAATTCACGTTTTTGCTGTAGAGCACCATGGTTAATACCTTGTGCTCAGCAACTGAGAGAGGATAAAACACTCGATTAAAACGAAAGCCTGAATCAACAAGTCTGGGTCGTTTTCTATTTTTATTGTACAAAAATATGATACCAATAAGCAAAATAAGAATTATAAGAACAACTACGGTAGTTAAACTTTTAAACAGTGTATTGGCATCCACATAAATAGAAGAAATGAACGAAGGTTTGCTAGTAAAATCATTTAGCTGCATACCAATAAAACTGTTATTTCGGAAATTGTAAATAGTATCGCGCGCAAAGAACCCTGATCGAACAGATAAAATATTATTCGGATTGTCGTAATATTCTATGGTATTTGAACCATAATCTAATACACACATGCCAACGGAACCAAATTTATTAGTTCTACCAAAAAAGAGGTGACGTCCATTACCAATATCTATGTACTCAATATCTTTGTATGAGATGAATTTTGAAGTCCCTAATTCGGTCCAGCTTTTGGTGTTAAAATCAAATTTCCATACATCATTGTTTTCAATGCGTTCTGTCCCATTGTGTGAATCAATGGAAGACCCTCTTGAAACGAAATATGAATCACCAACTAAAGTGGAATTGAAATTACTTAAACCAGGTGGTAAATAAGATTTCTTATTAATATTATAAAACTCCCACTCCTTGGTTGTACTAGAAAAATAAGTGAAGAAGTTTCGCGCACTCCAAAACCCATAACCACCGAATTTAAAAATAGTATCGTTCTTTACAAAAATATCCGATTTATAGGTCATCCTATGATCAAAGGAATTGTCTGTTCTTTTAATGGAATCATTAGTCAATTCCCAAACCATTCCACTGCCTTTTGAAACTAAATATGGGGTATTGTTTTTAAAAACTAGTTTTGTATTGCTAATCTCTAAATTAAGGCCTGCATCGATATGTAAGGTATCTCGAATATTATTTTGAAAATCTCTAATTATAATTTCTTTAGATCCAAGAAAAAAAACTCGTGTTGAATCCTGCGGGATCACTTCTCTGTATTGTTTATGAGCTGAAACAGAACAAATGAAAAAGAGGTTTAATAACAAAAATAACCTTA